>DAHXOZ010000066.1 GCA_027364635.1 bacterium
CCCTTCAGCAAAAAACACAAATGGAAGATCACGCGATTGCCAAGATCAGTTTTTTAAAACAGTTTTAAAAAGAATGAGAAAAAGGTACTTGTCTTTTTTTTTTGAATAAATTTTGGATAAAAAAAGTGAATTTTAATATCTTTCAACAGAGTGTAAGCGGGAAGCTAAGTAAGGAATCTACCTGGAATCTCTCATTGTTTTCAAATTAATAAAAAAGCCTGAAAGCAAAAGGTTCAGGTTAAAAAAAATTTATCGTGCCCGGGACTGGATTCGAACCAGCACATCCTTGCGAATGCTGCCACCTGAAGACAGTGCGTCTACCAATTTCGCCACCCGGGCAAAAATCTTCTGTATCAAAGATTTTTTGGACGCCAAAAGTAAAATTAAAATCCAAATAATTTGTTCTTTCACTGCGATTTTTCTTTCAGCCACAAATGCCTTTTAGTTGGTTGCGATTTATTTATTATTTTTATTAACCGTTTTTCATTTTTCAAAACGCTGCTATGAGAGAAGAAATCCTTCAATACATCTGGAAGTTTCAATGTTATAACCATAGTGATTTACAATGCACCAATGGCGAACGGTTATCCATCATTCTGCCCGGCGTTCATAATGCGAACCAGGGCCCCGATTTTATAGAAGCGAAAATCAGGATCAACGATACTGTGTGGGCCGGCAATGTGGAACTGCATATCAATTCTTCTCAATGGAATTTGCATAAACATTCTGCCGATATCAATTACAACAATATTATTCTTCACGTGGTGTGGAACCATGATGTTGAAATAAAAGATGCAAATGGAAATGATCTTCCCACGCTTGAATTGAAAAACCGCGTTTCTAAATTGTTGCTCGAGAAATATGAACAACTTATGCAATCTGCCAACTTTATTCCGTGTGAAAAAATGGAAATAAATGTAAGCGGGCTTGCCTTAACTGCATGGAAACAAAGGCTTGCAGCGGAAAGGTTATTGCTGAAATCAGAAAATATTTTTAAGATACTGCAGCAAACCAATTATCATTGGGAAGAAACTTTTTGGTGGATGATCGCCGCTAATTTTGGATTGAAAGTAAAATGTGAAATGTTTAGAAAGATCGCCCAATCTTTACCTCAGCATCTTTTGGCCAAACACAAAAACAGTATCATTCAAATTGAAGCGTTGCTTTTCGGACAGTCAGGCTTACTCGAAAAAGATTTTGTTGAAAAGTATCCTGCCATGTTGAAAAAAGAATATGAGTTTTACCGTAAAAAATATAAACTACAACCGGCTGACGGAGAATTATTTTTTTTAAGAATGAGACCGGCGAATTTCCCGACGATTCGTTTGGCGCAGCTTGCAATGCTCATTCACCACAGCGAGCATTTGTTTTCTAAAATAAAAGAAACCGGTTCAGTAAATGAATTGAAAACAATGTTTACTGCAGAAGCCAATGATTACTGGCATTACCATTACATTTTTGATGAAGAAAGTGATTTTAAAATTAAGCGGCTTGGTAAGCAAATGATTGAAAACATTCTCATCAATACCATTGTGCCAATCGTGTTTTGTTACGGACTTCATCATGATGACGAATTTTACAAAGAGAAAGCGATCAAATGGCTTGAAGAAATCTCACCTGAAAAAAACAGCATTACCAAAGGATTTGAGCAATTGGGTTATTCCAATAAAAACGCCTTCGATTCACAGGCTTTTATCCAGTTGAAAAATCATTATTGTAATGACAAACTTTGCCTCGAATGCGCGATAGGGAATTCTCTTTTGAAGAAATAATTCACCGATTAGCCAATTCGCTGATTAGCTAATGGAGGAAAGTACATTGGCATATTAGCGAATCAGCACATCAGCTAATTAGCGGTTCCAGTGATACTTCAATACCAGTTCAATATCCGGATGGATACTTTTTGCTACCGGGCAATTGTTGCCGGTTCTTTCTAAAATTAACCTTTCTTTTTCATTTATATTTCCCGGTAAAGAAACCGTTATTTCGATCCTGGCAACACGCCTTGGGTCGCTCGCCATATGCTTTTGAACATCCGCTTTGGAATGAGCAAGGTCTACGTTCATGTCGGCTGCTTTTATGCCCATTGTTGTGATTACGCAGGTTGCAAGCGAAACACACAAAAGATCAGTGGGAGAGAAGCGCTCGCCTTTTCCACGGTTATCGGTCGGGGCGTCTGTTTCGATAGTTGATGAACTTTGCAGATGTACGGCTTCGCAACGTAAATTTCCCTGGTAGGTAATTGATGCAGTCATTGTCTTATTTTTGTATAAATTTACACCTCTAACAGATCAACAACAAATGCGTAAAATTCTCATTGTCTTTATAGCCGCTTTTATCTCATTTCATTCTTTCGGTCAGGAAACCAAAAAGGAACGCCAGGAGCAGAAAAGAGCGCATGTAAACGAACTGATAAAACAGGAAGAAGAAGGCGTGATCACGTATAAAAAAAGTTTTGCCTTCGGAGCCAAACTTACCACCGATGGCTATGGTGTTTTCTTTGAATTAGGTCGCGCCAGTTCTGTAAAAAAAGCATTGCTTTACCAACTGGAGATCAGTGAACGCAAACACATTAAAGAAGAAAAACAAAACAGCTATTACTCCAATTCAGTTCCTTTTATTTATGGAAAAGAAAACTTTTTTTACCCGGTAAAACTCGGGGTTCAGCAACAAATATTGCTGGGCAATAAATCGAACAAGAATGGTGTTGCCGTTACTGGAAATTATGGTGGTGGCATTAGCATGGCAATGTTACGGCCGTATTATGTACAGGTACAGAATGGCAATGGAGTTACTTATATAAAATACAATTCGCCCGACAGCGCGCAGTTTTTGTCAGGCACCATTTTCGGAGGCCCTGATTTTGGAAAAGGATGGAACGAACTAACGGTTACGCCGGGCCTTTATGCCAAAACCGCTTTGCGTTTTGATTATGGAAGTTATAATGAAGTGATCTCGGCAATTGAAGTGGGCATTAGCGGTGAATTCTATACAAAAAAAATTCCTCAAATGGTTTATAATAAAGAAAACCAATTTTTCTTTAGTGGTTATGTGGCTATCATCTTTGGCAAGAGAAAGTAACGTTCCCGTTTCAGTTTTAATCCATAAAATTATCAAAATAAATGAGTGAAGAAATGAATCTGGCAACGGCAGAAAAACCAAGGAAACCAAATTGGCTTCGGGTGAAACTACCGATAGGAGAAGAATACAGGCAAGTACGCAATATCGTAGATACTCATAAATTACATACCATTTGCGAAAGTGGCAATTGCCCAAACATGGGTGAGTGTTGGGGCGAAGGCACCGCTACTTTTATGATACTCGGAAATATTTGTACAAGAAGTTGCGGCTTTTGTGCTGTGGCTACGGGAAGGCCTTTGCCTGCAGATCTGCAGGAGCCGAAGCGTGTGGCTGAAGCGATATTATTGATGAAAGTAAAACACGCGGTAATTACTTCCGTTGACCGTGATGAATTGCCGGATGGAGGTTCTGTTATCTGGCAACAAACTATTAATGCGGTTCGCAAATTGAGTCCTGAAACGACTATGGAAACACTCATTCCTGATTTTAAAGCTGAAGAAGAAAACATTCAACGTATTATTGACGCGGCTCCTGATGTGGTGAGCCACAATATCGAAACAGTGGAGCGATTGACACGTAGTGTTAGAATCCAGGCAAAATATTGGCGCAGCATGGAAACATTGCGTTTTCTGAAAAAAGGAGGCATGCGCACCAAAAGCGGCATCATGCTGGGTTTGGGAGAAACTAAAGATGAAGTGATACAAACGATGCAGGATCTTAAAGACAACAATGTAGATGTGATTACGATTGGCCAATATTTACAGCCTACACCGAAACACTTGCCAGTTCATCGTTTTGTGCATCCTTCAGAATTTGCCGAATTGCGCGAGATCGGTTACCAAATGGGATTTGATTATGTGGAGAGCGGTCCGCTGGTTCGTTCCTCTTACCACAGTGACAGGCATGTAATTCCGGGATTAGGAAGAAATGAGTGGGAAAAAGCAACTGCTTTGAAAGCGGCGATTGCAGCAAAGAACAATTGATTTTTGTTGCCACGGATTACACAGATTTTCACTGATTAACTGGCAGTAAACAAACATTATTCAACAATTCCTCTGTAGATTTTACAAATAAACTCCTTCTCCTGTTGGGCCGGGGTTGGAATGAGGCCAATTAGTTTCCTCAAAAACTTTTTCCCCATTTACATAAGTCATCAACACTTTTGTTTTCAAAATAGTTTTTTCATTCGCGTTCATAAGGTCCGTATCAAGCAACACGAGGTCAGCAAATTTTCCTTTTTCGAGGCTTCCTTTTTCGTGTTCTTCAAAGTTGGCTTTAGCTGCCCAAATTGTCATTCCACGAATGGTGTCTTCGCGACTTAATGCATTTTCAATTTGGAAACCTGCTGCAGGAAAGCCTTTTGTGTCTTTACGAAAAACTGATGCATAAAAAGTTTTGAATGGTGAAATATCTTCTACCGGGAAATCGGTGCCGAGAGGAATCCATCCATTTTGATTTTTTAAATCGTTGTAAGTGTATGAATAATGTAATCGCTCTTTTCCCAGGCGATCAACGGCCCAATACATATCAGAAGTAGCGTGAGTGGGTTGGATTGAAGGAACGATATTGTAATCACCAAAATAATTGAAATCGTCTTTGTTTAAAATTTGTGCATGTTCAATTCGCCAGCGACGGTCATTTTTTCCTTTTAAATATTTCGCATAAATTTTCAGCATCATCCTGTTAGCAGCATCGCCGATTGCGTGTGTACACATTTGGAATCCTTTTTCAGCAATCTCTTTCGCTCTTGCATCAAAATGTTCTTTGGGTTTCAACAGAAGTCCCTTCCAGCCAGGTTTATCAGAATAAGATTCCAGTAAATACGCACCTCTCGACCCCAATGCGCCATCAGAAAATAATTTGAAAGAACAAACATTCAATCTCTCCGTTTTTATTTTTCCGTTCTTAAAAAGAAAATCATAATTCTTCTGTTTGTCGCTCATCATTATAAAGAGACGCATTTTCAGTTTGTTTCTTTTTTGCAGTGAATCAACAAATAAAGCAGATTCGTAATCTTGTCCACAATCAACAACAGTCGTCAGCCCTGCCGCAAAACAATTTTTTTCAGCATCCATTAACGCTTTCTTCAATTGTGTTTCAGAAGGGCGTGGAATTTTTGCATAAACAAGGTCCATAGCGTTGTCGATTAAAACTCCGGTAAGTTTTCCGTTTTTCACTTCCACTTCTCCGCCTTCAATTTTGTCACTGGCTTTTACTTGTGTAAGTTGCAATGCTGTCTCATTAGCAATCGCAGCATGGCCGTCCACTCTTGTCAATATCACCGGCCGCGTAGGAAATAATTCATTTAGTTTTTCATTACCAGGAAATTCTTGTATCGCCCAGTCATTTTGATTCCAGCCTCTGCCAATGATCCATTTATCGTTGTTTTTTTTAGCATGACTTTTTACTTTCTTTAAAACATCATTCCAACTTTTGGTAGCAACAAGATTTGCTTGCTGAAGCCCAAAGCCATAACCAAAAAAGTGTGCGTGTGCATCAATGAATCCCGGAAAAACAAATTTCCCTTTTGCATCCACTTTTTCGTTTGCATTATAAGTTTGCAAAAGGTCATTTGAATTGCCAACGGCAATTATTTTTCCTTTGTCAATTGCTACTGCTTCTGCTTTTGAGAAATTTTCATCAACCGTATAAACGGTAGCGTTATAAATCAGCAGATCAATTTTTTGTTTTGATTTCATAGAAGGAAAAGTGAAGGAAATGAATCAGAAATAAATTTTTTTCAAAATGAAATTAAGGTTTTATCAATTCAAAACCGACGAATTATAAACAAAAAACCATTTTCATTTTATTTATATTGTGAACAAATTCATACACAGGAAAAATGGCTTTTTTATTTATTTCTATTAGAAAATTTTTTGTCACCGTTGTTGCCTTATTTTTAGTTTCATCGCTGTTTGCACAAATGCCTACCAACGGGCTTGATGTAAAACATTATACATTTAATATTTCGCTTAATGACAGCAACAACATCATCGAAGGGGAAGCGCAAATAACCACGGGATTTTTAAAATCGGTAAATGAAATAACGTTCGATCTTGCCAATAAAAATAGAGAAGGCAAGGGGATGGTCGTTACATCTGTTACAAGAAATGGAGCGGCTGAAAAGTTTGAACAGGATAACCAACTTCTTATTATTGAAGATAAAGGCAAACCGGGAAAAGAAAATGTTTATTCCATCAGCTATGAAGGCATACCGGCGGATGGTTTAATCATTAGTAACAATAAATATGGCGCGCGAACTTTTTTTGGCGACAACTGGCCAAACCGTGCTCACAACTGGATTCCGTGCAACGATCATCTTTCTGATAAGGCAACGGTTGATTTTTTCGTCACTGCTCCTGATCATTACCAGATAGTTGCAAACGGGAAGAAGATTGAAGAAACCAACCTTCCGGGCCACTTAAAACTGACACATTGGAAAGAAGAGGTTCCTTTGCCCACAAAGATCATGGTGATCGGCGTTACTGATTTTGCCGTCAATAATATCGGAAATGTTGATTGTATTCCTGTATCAAGTTGGGTGTATCCGCCCGATCGTGACAGTGGCTTTGCGCATTATGAAGTTGCTAAAAATATTTTGCGATGGTATATCAATCACATCGGACCTTACCCATTTGAAAAGCTCGCAAATGTTCAATCAACAACGATTTTTGGCGGAATGGAAAATGCAGGTTGTATTTTTTATTATGAAAAATCGGTTAATTCAAAAGGCATTGAAAGCTTGATGGCTCATGAGATTGCGCATCAGTGGTTTGGTGATAATGTTACCGAAAAAGACTGGCCGCATCTTTGGCTTAGCGAAGGATTTGCAACGTATATGACAGATCTTTATCTTGAAAGTAAATACGGGGAAGATTCTTTAAAAAATCTTTTAAGAACACAGCGCAGGCAGGTTGTGGCTTATTCTATAAATCATAAAACGCCGGTGGTTGACACTTCCGAAAGTAAACATCTGATGGCTTTGCTGAATGACAACAGCTACCAGAAAGGCGCGTGGGTACTGCATATGCTGCGAAGGAAACTGGGCGATAGTTTGTTCTGGAAAGGAATTCGTACTTATTATAAAACTTATGCGGGAAGTAATGCCAACACTACTGACCTTGAGAAGATTTTTGAAAAAGTAAGTCACGAAAACCTGCAAACATTTTTTAAACAATGGCTTTTTACAGCAGGGCAACCGGCGATAAAAGTTGACTGGAATTATGGTGCATCCAAAAAATCGGTGTCACTAAAAATAGAACAAACTCAAACGAATCTTTTTGAATTTCCGCTGCAGGTAAGTTTTTCAGATGGAAATAAAACAGTGACGAAAACGATCAATGTGAAAAATAAGCTCACACAACAAAGCGTTTCATTACCTTTTAAGCCCCGGCAAACCATCGTTGATCCGAATGTGGATTTATTGTTTTCTCAACAGTAAACGAAGAAAGAATGAGGATTTTAAATTTGATAACTTTCAAAAAAATATCAACGGTTTCAAAAGACAAAGTTGGATTGGTAAGTTTCGAGGGCATTTATTCATCAATCAAAGATGATCGTCTTGTTTTTAAAAACAAACACTTTTTCATTGCACACCAATCTTAAAGCATCAGCCAAAACGTTTTTTTCTATATCTCTTCCTGAACGGGCCATTTCTTTAGCATCGTGAGTATGGTCTACCGGGATTACATTTTGCGAAATAATCGGCCCTTCATCCAGCATCTCATTTACAAAATGGGCCGTTGCCCCAATAATTTTTACACCCCGTTCATACGCTTTTTGATAAGGATTGGCCCCTGCGAAAGCAGGCAAAAATGAATGATGAATATTTATGATCCGGTTATTGTAATTCTGCACAAACGAGGGAGAAAGAATGCGCATGTATTTTGCCAGCACTAAAAAATCAGGATCCAGTTGCCTGGTAATTGCCAGAATCTCCTGCTCATGAATTTCTCTTGATTTATCGGAATGATCTACATAAAAATAGGGGATTTCAAATTTTGAAGTAAGCTCTTTGAGATGCATGTAGTTACTTATTACGCCAAGAATATTTATGTTGAGGTCATCGAATGTATGCCGGATCAGCAAATCGCTAAGGCAATGATATTCTTTAGTGGCCAGTATTACAATGTTCTTCTTGGTATTAGCCGTTAGTCTCACTTCAGCCGATGGTGGTAGCACACTTTTTACTTCATTCAAAAGAAGATTTTTATCGATCTCTCCTGAAAATTCTGTTCGCATAAAAAAGTGGTTGAATTTTCTTTCAACAAACTCTCCATTGCTTACTACGTTTAACTTGTGTTGATAAACAATTTTCGAGACTTTAAAAATCAGCCCGCTTTCATCAGGGCAATTGATTAATAGAATATGGGTATTAGGTTGATCCATTTGGTACGAAAGTAATACTGATTTTATAAAATAATTTCAAATGTTACTTTGTCTAAATTTACGCAAGGCTTCATAATATTGAATAACGAACAGCGAATATTGAATGTAGAAGTATTAATAAATTGTTTACCCTTCAACATACCTGGCTAATTTTTGTAGAGAAGATATGGTTCCGGCTTCATTGTCTTGCGGCTTTATGCCTTTCGGAATGTTTTTAAATAAAAAGGTCACTCTTGTTCCGGACGAAACAGGAAGCAGCGTTACTTCCATTATCATTTCTCCTGCAAGCCCGGGATTGGAAGTTTCAAATTTTATGGCTTCAACGATCTTTTTATTTGGTATCAGCTCAACGAAACGGGCAGAGAATTTGTCCTCATTTCCTGATGTTTTCCCTTTCATTTCTTTTTCACTGTGCGGATAAAAAAGGGACATCTGGTACTCTCCTCCAATTCTAAAATCGAAGTTGTAAATCCGTGCTGTCATGTTTCCCGGGACCTGCCATACTACCATTGCTTCAGGATTGGTTAAAGCTTTGTAGATTGCTTCCGGGCTGGCTTTAATATCCAGCGAATTTTCTGTTGACTGCTGCAAAGGCCGGTTTTTCATCTTTTATCTTTCTCAAAAACACAGTGAAAAAAGAAATTCAGACGATTTTTATTTTAAAAAATTTCAGTTGTTAACTTACGGATTGATCATCACATGCGCGTGATAAGTTCCCGGGTCCATGATCCAGGGCATGCCAGGTGCAGAAGGCTTTTCAGGCAGACCTGTACTGGCGGCGGTAGCAAACGGAATATAGATCACGTAACGCAGGTAACCGTTTTTCACTTCACCGGTCTTGGAATTTACATCTTTGCTGTCGGCACTATAAACATATAATGCCGCCGGGCTTTTTGGCATTTGAAACTTGCCTTCTTTTACTTCTTTGGCACGTTCATCAAACAATTGTTTTCCTGACATTCCCTGTTTTCTCAATTCGCGTCCACTTTGCATTAAAGGTTCCAGGTCTTTATTGTAGCAGGCCACAGAAAAACTTGTGTCAGTGGGATCATCTGCCAGGCAAATCATTTCATTAGTTCCTTTTCTTATAATAGCGAGTTGATTATTGGCATCATAACCATAAACGGTAGCACTGTCTCTTTTTTCAGGAGGAGCCGCCAAAACTGCCAGTTTTATTTGCATATCTGCATTGGGTACATCCGGATTAAAAGGTACTGTTTCATGTATCCCAGCAGTGGTATCAGTTTTAACAGCGGTTGAATCTGTACCGGAAGGAGATGCCTGGTTTTGGGTATTACAACTCCAACAAAAAATAGTTGATGCGAGGAATAAATAAATGAGTTTCATATGTGTATTTTTTATTGTTTTTTATTTACTACATGGATCCGATAGCTATCGGATTCCGCATAAAAATTTTCATCGTGGTTGGTATAAGTTGCTCGAAAATTTTTATGCTCCATTTCATATACAAACGTTAAGTTGAATGAAAAAATAGAAAGTGCGAAGAGGATTAAAGATAATAATTAATTATTGAATGTAATGGATTTGCTTCCTTTTTTCAGCAACTTATTGCCGGGCTTCATGTTTAGCTTCTTTTACTATTTTAGAAATATAGCAAACCAATAAATTCAGGCGATTTTTGTTTTGGTAAAATTATATTAAGTCAGGAAAGCTTCACCTTAAGTAAAATGGTTTGTTGCCATTAAAGAATTTTCTTCAATCATATTTTTGACTTCATCAATATTGATTTGAGAAATGATTTCGTCGGGAATTAAAATCTCAAATTCAAATTCGGGAAGGTGCAGTCGCACTTTATGGATGCTTTGCAACGAATCGAAGACTTTTATAAAATCAAGGGCAATCTTAGGCATTGTAATTCTAAGGTTGCTGTATTCATTATTTTCATAAATCCCGAAAAGATAAATATGATGTGCTGTTACAAAAACATCAGGAAAAATATCTTTCAAAGCAAGAGCTATCGCACAATTATTTCCAATTTTTTCAACGTCATTGTACGCGCCGCATTCATGGCTTCTTTCAAGAATTTCTTTGGTTATTTTTATTTTGAACTGAACCGGCATTTATAAAATTTTTATTCCTTTTAAAGATAAGCGTATTTTCTAATTTTTCAATTAACGATTTCTGTTTTAAGGGACGAAAATGTTAGGTTAATGGATAGTTATAAGTAGGCTTTTACTTTTATTTTGACATGCTATTTGTAGTTTATTTTTTAGATTTTTTTTTAAATATTAAACACAAATATTATGAAAACTATATTATTAATGCTGGTATCAATAGCTTTATCACTGGGGGTTTCAGCACAACGGAAAGAGGATTCTGATGCACATAATGGACATACTGAAGAAAGAAATGAATATACTCCTGAGTTCCATTCACGGATTTATAATGTTCCTCTTAATTATGGATTTGGATATGATTATCCATATTATGGCTATCCATATTATGGCTATCCTTATTATGGTTATCCTTATTATGGCTATTCATTCTGGGACAGGCCATTCCATAATAGAAACAGGGTAGCTCAATATAAATTGTCCTTACAATTAAAATCCATCAAAATGGATTATGCCAATAAAATAAAGCAGGTAAGGCATGATAAAAGTTTAAGCCATTCGCAAAAAAAACAGAAAATACTTTCCTTAAAAAATGAACGAAACCAGAGTATTGTTAATGCGGAAAAGAATTTTGTAAACCAGTTGGATATGGGTAATCAAAATCCTGGAATGAAAAACAATCAGAAACCGGGTAATGGCAATACCACATCATGAATGATTCGTGTAATGAATGGATTTAACATAGAGCCGATACGAATTTTTAAAAAATAGCCGGACCAGAAACCCGGCTATTTTTTATGGTTTAGTATTTTGTTTCAGAAAACGCCATTAGTTTTTCATTAAAACCAACGTGCTCATGCAACGAATGTTATTAACGTTAACTATTTTTAAAGGCTCTATAAAAGATAAATTATTTTCCTTCATTGCTTTGTCAAGAAGGGTAGGTGTTAAAAGAAAACGGGCTGTTCCATCGGGAATATGATAAACACCGTCTTCAATTAATTTCACCTTGTCTTCCATTCCAATAGTTGATGCCATTCTTATAAATAAAGAACCTTTCGGTTTTAAAACACGCACCAATTCTTTTACCATTTTATAGAAATGTGGAGTTGATTCTGCAAAGTGTAGCACAGCGCTGCTAATTACATGGTCAAAAAAATTATTTTCAAAAGGAAGCTGATCGGTTTTTGCTACCTGGAATCTTTCTGTTTTAAAATCGGGATGAAGCGATTTTAAATAATTGACAGGAGTTGAATCTTTATCAATTCCATAAATCTCGATTTCGTTTTTTAAAAACCAAAATAAATTTTTTCCGCCGCCACAACCGGCATCTAAAATTTTGTCAGTGGAATTGTACCTGCCTTTCATAATTTGGTCAAGCAAGTAGATGTCAGTATTTCCGATCAGTTCTTGTATAGGTATTGGCATAAAAAGTTGTTTTTTATTTTTTGATTTTTATAAAAAAACCGATGCAAATCGTTACATCGGTTTTAATACAATATTCAGCATTGATGATTATTTTAACCCTTCCAAAGCAGCATTCATATTCCTGACTGCCTCAGCGCTCTTGTTGAATTTTGCTTGTTCTTCTTCGTTAAGGTGGAAATCAATAATTTTTTCCCAGCCATTTTTTCCTATCACCACAGGTACACCGATACAAATATCCTTTTGGCCGTATTCGCCATCAAGCATTACGCAACATGGAATTAATTTCTTTTCATCGCGCACTATCGCTTCTACCAATGTAGCGCCTGCGGCTCCGGGAGCATACCATGCGCTGGTACCTAATAATTTGGTAAGTGTTGCACCTCCAACCATGGTGTCAGCAGCTACTTGATTTAAAGCCGCTTCATCCAAATAATTGGAAACCGGTGTTCCCTGGTAAGTGGCTAATCTGGTAAGAGGAATCATGGTGGTATCTCCATGTCCGCCAATTACCACGCCCTGTAAATCCTGTGCAGACACATTCATAGCCTGTGATAGAAAATATTTGAACCTTGAACTGTCCAATAATCCGCCCATTCCGATCACGCGGTTTTTGGGAAGACCTGTTGCTTTTAAAGTTAGGTAAGTCATTGTGTCCATCGGGTTGCTGATCACTACGATAATCGCATCCGGTGATTGGTCCAATATTTTTGACGTAACATCTTTTACAATGCCTGCGTTGATGCCGATCAGTTCTTCACGAGTCATTCCGGGTTTACGTGGAATGCCGGAAGTGATCACCACCACATTGCTGCCTTTGGTTTTAGAATAATCATTCGTGCTACCGATAATTTTGGTGTCGCTTCCCAGCATGGTAGCGCTCTGCAAAAAATCCATCGCTTTTCCTTCGGTAATTCCTTCTTTAATGTCGAGCATTACCAGCTCTTCACAAAGTTCTTTGCGGGCAATGTTGTCGGCACAGGTAGCGCCAACTGCACCGGCGCCTACTACGGTTACTTTCATCTTATTGTATAATTTATTTTAAAAAATTGGTTATCGGTCAAAGGTAAATCAATTGTAGTATTGTTATGGTTGATTTTGATCATGCATAAATTTTTGCCACTGATTAAAAGGATTTTTTGCCACTAAGACGCCAAGGCACAAAGTAAAATGCAGGAAGGAGAAAGCTATTCTTTCTTTCAAAAGTGCAATAAGAGTAATTCGCGAAAATTCGTGGAATAAAAATCAAAAAAAAAATTGTTATCCTACTGGTTCAACGCCTTCACTACGTCTTCCAGTTTAATAACGCCGCTGAAAGAATTTACATACTTTCCGTGTTTGTCGTAAGCAACAAGGTCAGGATACATTTGAACGTGGTAGTAAGGAAGGAAGAAATCTTTTTTGTCCCAACCCATGGTTATCTCCGGATATTGTGCAATTTTAAAATTATGGTAAAACGCCATCATCTCAGTGTAGGGAAGCCAGGTTACCATTACAATCTGCACGTTTTTAAAGTGATCGATATATTTTGTCAATTCCCTTGTTTCATTCTGACAATGACCACATTCGGGGCTAAAGATCATCAGTAAAGTCGGTTTATTTTTTTTGAGATCATGATTGGTAAAATCGGTACTGTCGGGTGCTTTATAAATGGTGAAGTTGGGAATGGTGGGGTCTTTTACAAACTCAGGACGGTTATCAGTGGCAGTATTCGTTTGTGAAAATCCCGCATAAGAAATAAGCAAACAGGAAAGAATAAATAAAAGTTTTTTCATCTGAAATTTTTTTATAAAACTAATAAAAAACACTAAAGTTGAAAGTAGATAGGATATTTTAAGAATTAATTAGCAGTAAATCAACTTTTAATGGGGATTCTTATTTTAATATTCCTGTTCTTTTTGTTGGGGCAGAATTTATAATTGAGCTAACAATGTTTCAGGTTTTACATCGCCTTCAAAGGATTTTTTTAAGTGCCCTTTTTTATCATAAATAAATATAGAAGGAAGATTTCTTACCCTGAAATAGATCGGGAAGAAGAATTTAGTATCTCTCGCCATGGTTATTTGTGGGTAATTGGCGATGTGATAATGGTTATAAAAATCCATCATTTCATTGTAAGGCAAATAAGTAAGCATTACAAATTGGGTGTTTTTAAACTTTTTGATATTCTGCGTAAGCATTTCAGTTTCGTGCTGGCAATGGCTGCATTCGGGGCTGAAGACAATAAAAATGGTATTCTTTTTTTTCTCCAGGTTTTCTCTTGTAAAAGCCGTGCTGTCAGGCGCTTCAAAAAGTGTGAATTCCGGGATGGTTGGATACTTCAGGTATGGAGCGTTTTCCTGTGTACTATCAGTTTGACAAAAAGCAGATGCCGAAATAAAAACGGCGGCACAAAAAATAAATAATTTCTTCACGGGTAAAATTTTTGATAAAGCTATGGAAAAGTTTAGACTGCAAAGAGAAGAGAATGTTAATCGTTTTTAAGAGAGACAACCGACAACCGTTGACCGACGACCGATGGCTCGTTGGAAATTTATGAGCCATTCTTTTTTTGGGTTGATAGACGACGGTGGTCCGTCGTCGGTGGTCGGTCGTGAACTTCTTCCAATTTTCCCCTTCAACAATAAAACAAATCTTTTACCTTTGCAGCCTTAAAAAAAGTTTTTTATGGCAACTACTTCAGATATAAGAACAGGATTAATTTTAAAAATAGATGGAAGTCTTTATACCGTTATAGAATTTGGGCAGAACAAAACAGCCCGCGCTGCCGCAAAGGTTTGGGCAAAACTGAAAGGGGTTGACAACGGACGAACTATTGAGCAAACATGGAACAGTGGTGAAACGATTCACCCGGTAAGAGTGGAGAAAAGGCCTTATCAATATTTATACAAAGACGATACAGGCTACACTTTCATGAATACTGAAAATTATGAGCAGATTGTTGTGGCTCCTGAAATGGTAGATGCACCACAATTTTTAAAAGACGGGCAGGAAGTGTCTGTTTTAATTAATACAGAAACTGATTTGCCTATGGGGGTTGAACTTCCCGATAAAATAGTTTTGATGGTAACGTATAGTGAGCCAGGCATGAAAGGCGATACCGCTACAAAAGCGCTGAAACCTGCCACCGTAGAAACCGGCGCTACCGTAAATGTCCCTTTATTTGTAAATGAAGGCGAATTGATAAGAGTAAACTCCAAAACAGGCGAGTACGTAGAAAGAGTAAAAGAATAAATTCAATCGATGTTGATGATTTATTATTTACATTTATCTATCTAATTTTCAATTAATAAAGTAACTTAGCCACACGTTTCCCATAACCTAAATATAATTTCCAATATGGACATTAAACAAATTCATGAATTGGTAAAGCTTGTAAACAAGAGCAATATCGGTGAATTGATGATCGAAAAAGAGGGATTTAAAATTACCATTAAACAGAAAAAGGAACCTGCACAAATCGTTGGGCAGCCTATGGTTCAACCGGTGCAAGCAATTCAGGCGTCATAAAAGGTGAGGGTGATTCTTCCACCAACTTTTGATGGCGACGCTGTATAGAGCAATCACGCTCGC
>DAHXOZ010000067.1 GCA_027364635.1 bacterium
GAGGCACTTGCGCTTTAAGAGGATGCGATCCTAAAAAAGTACTGGTAGGCTTAGCGCATGTTTTATCACTCAATAAACAATTGCAGGGAAAAGGTATAACCACTCCTGCCACAGCTTCATGGAAAGATTTGATGCAGTTTAAAAAAAGTTTTACTGAACCCAAACCGCCGAAAAGCGAAGAAGGTTTAAAAAAAGCTGGCGTTACTACCTATCATGGAAGGGCTGTATTTATTAATGAAAATACCTTGCAGGTAAACGAAGATGTTTTGCAAGCCGAAAAATTTGTAATTGCTAACGGAGCCAAACCACGAGAACTGAACATTCCGGGGGAAGATCTATTGATTACCAGCACTGATTTTTTGGAGATGAAAGAACTGCCTAAGGAAATTTTATTTGTTGGCGGTGGTTTTATTGCTTTTGAATTTGCGCATATAATTTCGCGGTTCGGAGTGAAAGCAACTATTGTTCACCGCGGAGAAAGGCCACTTGAAAATTTTGACGCTGATCTTGTGAGACTTTTAGTGAAAGCCAGCGAAGAGTTGGGCATTCAAATTATAGTAAACACGGAAGTAAAAAGTATAACAAAAGAAAATAACGGGTTTCTTATTCATGCAAAGCAGGAAGAAAAAGAAGTAAAGATTTCTACCGCCCTTGCTGTACATGCTGCCGGCAGAACTGCAGACATAGCAGATATGGGTTTAGAAAAATCAGGTGTTACGGTCAACAAAAAAGGAGTAGCGGTGAATGATTATATGCAAAGTGTGTCTAACCCAAACGTATATGCGTGCGGCGATGCCAACGATAAAGGCCTGCCTTTAACGCCTGTTGGTGGAAAAGAAGCGATTGTGCTTAGCAGTAATTTATTGAAAGGAAATCATGTTAAAATTGATTATGGCCAAATTCCTTCCAATGTGTTTACTATTCCTGCGCTTGCTTCAGTTGGTTTAACAGAACAGGAGGCAAAAAATAAAAACTTAAAATATGATGTGCATTTTGAAGAAACCACCGGTTGGTATGCTTCAAGGCGATTAAATGAACCGGTTTCAGCTTTTAAAGTATTAAAAGATAAAGAAACAGACCAAGTTATTGGCGCTCATCTTTTAGGGCCCAACGTCGAAGAAACTATCAATATTTTTGCGTTGGCAATGAATGCAGGTTTAAAAGCAAGTCAATTGAAAAAAACAATTTTTTCTTATCCTACGAATGCTTCGGATGTGGTCTATATGGTATAAGTAGCAAAATTGGACATAATCATCATCTTTGCTTATTGGGACAGAATATATAAAACGCTTCGGCTAAATATTCATCAAAATGAATTTGTAACAGGGCTTTTTTCTTACCCAGATGTAAAAGAATTGTCGATTGGCTATCTTTTCAGAATACCGTTTACAAAAATCCGTAGGTGGAAAACATCAGAATTATTTACCCAAGCACACTTCTCCGGGAAGATAAAAATATACAGTCAATTAAAAGAATAATTAGTTATGGCACGAATAAATGTAATAGAATATGAAGAATCTGAAAATGAGCTAACATCAACTTATGATGATCTTATTCAAAAACGGGGAAAGCTTTCAGAAGTATTGAAAATTCAAAGCCTGAATCCGGCAACGATCAAAAGCCATGCACAGCTTTATTTGGATATAATGTTTGCTCAATCACCGCTCACAAGGGCACAAAGGGAAATGATTGCTGTAGTTGTGTCTGTGGCAAACGGTTGTAAATACTGCCAGGTACACCATACGGCAGCTTTGAATAATTACTGGAAAAATGAGAAGAGAATAGAAAAATTAAAAAAAGATTTCGCCAAAGCTTCCCTGTCTGAAAAAGAGTTAGCTATGTGTGAGTTTGCAGTCCATCTCACTAAAGATCCGGCAGCGCATGAAGCAACAGATTTTACTCAAACATTACGGGACAATGGCTTATCAGACCGCGCTATTCTTGACATAGTATTGGTTATTGCCTATTTCAATTATGTAAACAGGATCGTAATGGCTTTAGGTGTTGAATTGGAAGAGGACCAGGGAAAAGAATTTAACTATTGAATAATCTTGAGAAAAGCCGGGCGCGCACTGACTTTAAAAGTTCTTAAACCAATTTTCACCATCCAATATATTCAGGTGGCTTAATTCCTTTTAATCTCAAATACAAAATTAACTGGCCTACATGATGAGTTTGATGATCATGCATTAAAATCAGTATTTGTCTTCGTGTCATCGGTCCGGCAAAAAAAGAAACTTTTTCATCCAATTGCGCGGAAGAAAGCCTTTGATGCGCAGCAAGTCCTGTATCATAAGCTGCGGCTACAATTTTTAAGATAGCATCTTTGTTCAGATGTGTTGAAGACTTTTTCTCTTTTTGACCGGGCCCGGGTAAATAAGCAGAAGACAGCCATTGGATATTATCTGCCAAATGTAATAACTGCTCTCCAAAACTCATTTCTTCGGGCACCGGCCTGAAATCATAATCCGATTCAGGCATTAGCTGCGCCAATTTTAGCGTGTATGCCTTACTGTCAATCCATTTGCGTGACAATTGAGCCAACAAACTATCTCCTGACTGGGCGCTGCTGTTGTAAATAGAGCCAATACTCATGAGTACTATAAAAATAAACTTCTTTTTTATGTTCATAAATTGTCCCGTTTATGGAATGTGAATCTATTCAATAATTTTAAGGCGAGGTTATTTTTTCTTTCAGTTTACGCTTCATTACAGATCCAAACAAAAAGCTCTTTTACCATATGGATTGGAGGTTACTATTTCTTTATTTCCACACCTTTCCAGAATGCGACACGATTTTTAATTTCTTTAGCAGACTCTTTTGGTTCAGGATAATACCACGCAGCATCTTCATTTTTGTTGTCATCTACCTGCAATGAATAATAACTTGCCCGCCCTTTCCAGGGGCAGGTGGTATGTGTATCAGAATTCTTTAAAAATTCATGCCTAACAGAATCTGCAGGAAAATAATGATTTCCTTCAACAATAACGGTATCATCACTTTCTGCTATTACCCGCTTGTTCCATATTGCTTTCATATTTTTTATTTTATCTATTACTTGAAATTATTTTTCACTTCCAAAAGCAAATTTCCAACCATTTTAATTTTAAAAAATAATTTGTTTTTATCCAATGCATGTGGTTGAAATTGTCTATTTATCATATAGTAACAGTCCTCAGAATATAGAGGACTGTTACATCAATCGCCACTTATTAAACAATGAACAACTGTTTAACCGCGCGCTGCGGTAATTTCTTTAATAATTTGCTCTGATGGTTCGGAAATGCTTATTTCTTTTATAAGCTTTTTTGTGTGGGCATTCACCATTAAAATAACCCCTGTTGATTGCGTTTCTTTTACTGCATCAAAAACTTTATTCTTTTTCAATGCAACAGTTGAGTTAGCAATCGTTTGGTCATTGGTTAAGTCATTGGTTACAAACTTTACAGCGGTATTTTTAAAGGCTGGCATCACTTCCTTCATTACTCTCGTCTCGTTACCCCGACAAACCGGGCACCAATCCGCCCTGTTAATTACGGCATACACTTTGACCGGCGCTGCTTTTGATTGTGCTTTCAGAGATAAGAACATCGCGCTTCCAAAAATTGCTATTATTAATAACAACATTGATTTCATTACTACTTTTTTCATACTTGTATTTTTAATTATTAAAATGAATTATTGAAAAGAATCAATGAGATATGATTATGTAAAACAAAAAACAGTAAGCCAATATTAACCATATCGGTAATTAACCTCCAGAGCTAATGACGACGGATGTATTTAATCCTTACAATAAAGCTGAAAAAAATTAATGATGTTTATAAGAACTGAAATCAATGCAGACATTCTCTATATTTGTTAGCAAATAGTATGGATAATAAAACAATAGAAAAAAAGGTAATTAAGGCCGATCCGCAAAAATGGTTAGAATTTTATGGCGACCTTTTATACCAATATACTTTACCAAGAGTGAACGATAAAGAAGTTGCTGAAGATTTGGTGCAGGAAACCTTTTTATCAGCATTAAAGGGGGTGCATAATTATAAAGGAGACTCTTCAGAAAAGAATTGGTTATTTGCCATTCTAAAAAATAAGATCATTGATTATTACCGCAAAAAAGCGAGTGAACAGAAAGTAATGTCAAGGCCCAATCCTCAAGGATCAGAAGATGATTGGTTCAATGACGAAGGCGACTGGGGTGAAAACAGGAAACCTAAAAATTGGCACACTTCAGATAACCCTACAGAAAGAAAGGAAATTCAAAAGATCATTAATATTTGTAAAGATCATTTGAAAACGTTGCAACAGCATGTATTTATCCTGAAATACCTGGAAGAACTGGATTCAAATGAAATCTGTAAGGTATTAAATATTTCGGCGTCTAACTATTGGGTTTTAATTCACCGGGCCAGGTTGCAAATGCGCGACTGTGTAGAAAAATTCTGGTTAAAAAGTTGAGAGCAATGGAAAAAAATTTGATGAAACATTTAATGCTTAATTGCAATGAGGCAACATTGTTGATGGCAAAAAAAGAAGAAGGAAAACTTTCGCTGAAGGCAAGAATACAATTGGCTATGCATCTTTCCATGTGTTCACTATGCCGAAAATTCGAAAAACAATCTCATCTGATTGGCGAAGAGAGTAAGCATGTTCATGCAGAAGAAAAATTGCCTGGTGATTTAAAAGAAAAAATTAAACGGATACTTGAGGAGCAACAATCGTAAATGGCGCTCATCATCTTTAAAAAATTCCTGTCTTAATTTCATCTTAAGCCTTATCGGATTTTATTGCTTTAAGAATGAAATGGTTCTTATTATTACATTCTTACTATTGCTGACAGAAAGCCAATATTTTCCTGGCTGTAAGTATCCGGCACTTAAATGAATAGTGTTCACGCCTCTGTTTAGTTTAATTTTTTGAGCGCTTACGATTACGCCCTGCGCATTTATTATCGTAAAAACGGCATCATCGTTTTCTGATGAAGAAATGCTTACATCGGCGCTGCCACTTACTATCGTAGGAACAAAACTGTTAACTTCAATTCCGTGTCCTTGAGTAATTATAGAAATTATTTTGGAATTGTACACTCTTCCAACTTTATCGCCTACTTTTAAACGGTAAAATACACGCCCCGCCATTTGATCAGCACTGTAATCAGAATAATCAAATGGCTGCAGGCAACGCAACCTGTCCGCCGTAAAAGAGTTTATGGAAATATAGTTGGAGCCATCATAAGAACGTTGGATCTCAAAATTTGCATATTCTAAAAAACAGGCAGTTTTCCAGGTGAGCTTATTATAATTGTTGCGCGCTAAGGCATCAATGGAAACAATTCTGACAGGAATTGTAGTATCCACCTGCGCAAGCAAAATTGTGCTGAAGGATAGAAAATACAATAAAAATACTAATGCCTTTTTCATAATTTAATATTTACTATCAACGATATACACTGAATTTCATGTTTTTTAAGCTGCCCCACGAAGCCTATGAAAACAGTACCAAATAAAGACATCGCTTTGCACTTTTCCTTACAAAAAGATTAAAAACAGTAAACGAAATTATAAAGCTGTTTTTTATTCTATATTTAATTTTAATCTTTAATCACACGGCACTGCCGTAATTGTACAATATCGCCTGTTGCAAAATAATCGGGTATTGGAGTTGCCAAATTCAAATCATTATATAATTCGAATGGCACACTGATATCAGCCAAAAATAATTCTCCGGTATTTTTACAACAATGCGCAGAAAGTAAAGCTTCTTTGGGTAATGCAAGTGTTAATGTTGCGTTTGCTTTTATCGCCTTTGCATGGATTTTTCCTGTAGCCAATTCAATTCCGGAGGGGGCATCAAGCGACAAAATAGTAGATTGCTGAAGCATTGCCCAGTCAATCATATCGCCTGCTGCTGAAGCGGGCGGCCCTTGCAAACCATAGCCATAAATTCCATCCAGGATGACATCATAGCGGACATCATTTTTAAGAGCTTGGGCTTGCGAAACCGATATCCCTATCTTTTTATTAATTTCTAATTGCACTTTAGTAACAGGTTTTAAATTAACCTCCGTATCAGACAAAAAAATATGTACCTCTGCGCCCCAGTTTTTCAAGCGCCTTGCAGCAACCAATGCACCGCCTCCATTTCCGCCCTTTCCGGCAAGCACAGCAATTTTCTTATTTTTTGCAGTTCCATCATAAAAATATTTGGTGGAAAGTATAGCCAGTGATCTTCCTGCATTTTCCATCATTTGGTAAAGATTAATACTATATTTATTTTCCATTAAATGATCCACTGTTCTCATTTGCTCCACGGTAATAGTGACTATATTTCCTGTGTAACGGCCAAATTCCTGCATCTCTTTTATTTTATTGTGTAATAATTAATTTCAAAATTACCAACCTTGTATTTTTCATAATCAACTTCGGGAGGATTCATTTACACGGTTTATGAGTTCTGCTACTATTCCTGTCCACCCTGTTTGATGCGACGCGCCAAGCCCCCTGCAATTATCACCGTGAAAATATTCGTAGAACAAAACAAGGTCTTTAAAATATTTGTCTGTTTCATAAATGGAGGCTTTGGAATGAACCAGCCTGTGGCCAGTACTATCTTTTTTGAATGTAGCAATAAACCGTTTCGCCAATTGGAGTGCAACTTCACTAAGTGTTATTGAATTGCCGGAGCCTGCGGGAAATTCTACACTGCATTCGCCACCATAATAATTACAATACTTTACCAGGGATAGAATCAACAGGTAATTCATAGGCGCCCAAATTGGGCCTCTCCAATTTGAATTGCCACCAAAAAGAGAAGAGGTTGATTCGCCGGGCTGAAAATTGAGTCCAAAATCTTCTCCGTTGATACTTATCGTGTAGCCTGTTTCATGTATTTTAGATAAAGAACGGATACCTCCGGGAGAAAGAAATTCTTTTTCGTCTAATAACGTCGTCATTAATTTCTCTAACCTTTTGCGTGGAACCAGGGAAAGCAGAATATCATCATTCTCTTTAAGGTCTTCTATCACTATGTAGTCATTATTTTTTTCCCGGTATTTTCTAAACCACTTTAATCTTTTATAAAAATCCGGCACCTTTTTCAGCATTTCCTTTTTAATTACTAACACGCCAAACAAGGAGACAAGGCCTACCAGTGAACGAACTTTAACCGGGATATAATGTCCATCCGGCATTGAAATTACATCATAAAAAAAGCCTTGTTCTTCATCCCAGGAACCAGGCCACTTTTCACCCATACGGTTTAGCGAATCAGCGATGTAAACAAAATGCTCAAAGAATTTCGTAGCTACATCTTCATACGCATCATTGTACTGGCAAAGTTCCAGCGCTATTTCCAACATATTAAGACAGAACATTGCCATCCAGGAAGTTCCATCTGCCTGTTCCAGTTGCCCTCCCCCGGGGATAGCGCTGCTCCTGTCGAACACACCTATATTATCCAAACCTAAAAAGCCACCTTCAAATACATTATTTCCCTTATGGTCTTTACGGTTTACCCACCATGTAAAATTGAGCAGCAGCTTTTGAAATACGCGTTCTAAAAACTTATGATCTCCCACCCCTGTTTTTTCTTTATCAATATTATACACTTCCATGCAACTCCAGGCATGTACAGGAGGATTCACATCACCAAAAGACCATTCATAGGCCGGAAGCTGGCCCTGTGGACTCATGTACCATTCCCGTAAGAATAAAATAAGTTGTTCTTTGGCAAACTGCACATCCATCATAGCCAGTGGCACACAGTGGAAAGCTATGTCCCAAGCGGCATACCACGGGTATTCCCATTTATCAGGCATTGAAATAATATCTTCATTATTCAGCGTTTGCCATTGGTGATTGCGCCCGGTTTTTCTGTTTTCAGGTGGCGCCGGTTGACCGGCATCTCCATTTAACCAGGATGGAATATCTATATTATAGTATTGCTTACTCCAAAGCATACCCGCAAATGCCTGTCGCTGGATATTCTTTTCATCTTCGTCTATTGTTGCCGTTAGTTGATCATAAAATTCATCTGTTTCAGTTATTCGTTGTGTAAAAATTTCACTAAATCCATCGGCAAATGGATCGGCAATTTCATTTTTGCTTAACCGTAATTTCAGAACAGTATGTGCACCTCCTTCTATCTTTAATTCATATAGAGGAGAAAATTTTGTTCCTTCTTTTTTATCTACTAAAATGTCATAATCCCCGTGGGTGACGGCAGCATGAAAAGTATCTTTTACAAACGGAGTTGTATTGGGAAGGCCATAAAGCTTTTCTATATTCGTTTCGTTTTCAGTGAATAGAAGTTTGCCTGCTGGCTGGAAATAAAAATGATAATCACCGGTTGTAGAATGATGCACATTCACACTTCCAAAATGTTTATTTTCCTTTCCTGTTTTAATTACCGGTTTTTCTTTATCAATGCCTGCATGCCAAAGGTTACGCATCCACAAAGTGGGCAGCACCGCAATATAAGCAGGATCTAATGCACGATTATGAATGGTGATTTTTATTAAAAGGTCTTCATCATCCGCTTTGGCGTATTCAGTAAATACATCAAAATATTTGCCATCATTAAAAACGCCTGTGTCAAGTAGTTCGTATTCTTCTTCGTCTTTCGACCTGTTCCTATTAACCTCCAATAAATCCCGGTAAGGAAAGGCCTCCTGGGGATATTTGTACAGATGTTTCATGTATGAGTGCGACGGATTATTGTCTAAATAATAATAAAGTTCCTTCACATCTTCTCCATGGTTTCCTTCATTGTTCGTAAGGCCAAATAGTCTTTCTTTCAATATCGGATCTTTACCATTCCATACCGTAACAGCAAAACAAATTCGTTGCATAGCATCTGATATCCCGGCAATTCCATCTTCGCCCCATCGGTAAACACGAGAGCGGGCGTGGTCATGCGTGAAATAATCCCAGGGAGTTCCATTTTCGCTATAATCTTCCCGAACAGTTCCCCACTGCCGTTCGCTTAGATACGGGCCCCATTTATGCCACTTCTTTTTACCGCTGTATTGTTCATTAAGGCGGTTTTCTTCTGCCGTTATTTTCTTAGCCATAATTTGTTGTTTGGTAAGGGGTTTTCAGTAAAGACGCAATTTTAGCTTCTGCCTTACAGTAAATAAAAATGAGTTTTGATAAATCTGCTTTGGAGTTGAATGCAGTTACAAAAAAAAGTTAAAGCCCTTAAAATTAATATAAGGGAAAATATAAAAAGCAGTCTTTACAATAAAAAAAGTTATGAAAAACAAAATACTAATAGGCGGATTAATGGTGATGTGTATTGTTTTATTTTCCTTCATTCAAAAAAGGAATTCCGGAAATATTGAAATAAAGAATAACAAGAACGCCGGTAATGGAATTGAATTCATTGAAGAAAACTGGAGCAAAGCTTTGCAGCAAGCAAAAGACCAGCATAAACTGATTTTTTTAGATGCTTACGCTTCATGGTGTGGTCCATGCAAACTATTAAAAAATCTCACCTTTCCCAATAAAGAAGCTGGGGATTTTTTTAATAAAAATTTTATAAATGTATCGGTAAATATGGAAAAAGGCATGGGGCCCATTCTTGTTGAAAAATTTCAGGTTACCGCCTACCCGACCTTAGTCATTGCTGATGCTAATGGAAACATTGTTACTTATACGCGTGGGTACATAGGGCCAAAAGAATTAATAAAATTTGGAGAATATGCGCTGAAGATAAACAAATAATAGGCACCCTTTTTTTATAAACCTTTATCATCATCATGTATGACAACTTTATTAACAAGCCTCGGCTTATACACTTATGAAAGCTATCAGAAGAAATTTGAACAGTGGGTTCAAAGTCAGGCAACAAGTTCAGCCATTTCTTCGCCTGCACTTGTAGAATATACGAAACTGAATTGGATAAGGACTCAACGTCTTCATAAAACTATTTCGCTCAGTCCAAAACTGAAACTAGCCACAAAAAAAATTCAAAATTTTTATACCTGGATAATTCTTACAGAGGCATGGTGCGGCGATAGCGCACAGGTTCTTCCGGTAATAGCAGAGATAGCACGATTAAACGCTGAGAAGATTAAATTATTTATCCTGCTCAGGGATCAAAATTTAGAACTTATGGAAAATTATCTGACCAATGGTGCACGTGCCATGCCTAAATTAATAGCAGTGAATGATACGTTAGGAAAAGAAGCATTTGTTTGGGGACCGAGGCCTGCGCCTGCTCAAAGTTTGTTAAACGACTGGAAAATAAATCCGGCTGGTAAAACATGGGCAGATTTTGAAAAGGATTTGCATACCTGGTATGCGAAAGACAAAACTCAAACAATTCAAACAGAGTTTATTCAACTGTTGGAAGAAATGAATTAATAAATACTGCATCCAAATAATTTCTTAAGGCTTTTTAAAACAACCGTGGCTATGATAATAGCAGAACAAATGCAATAACTTTAACACGAAAAGATACAAGCCTACGCGGTATTTGCCTTACAGTTATTCTTACCTATACTGATCTAACAAAACTGACAAAAAAGTCAAGTCATAAAAAGCCATCGCTTCCAGCACTAATGACCGGCTCTACTTCTTATTTATGTTTGCGCTAAAGTAGTACCTGTTTACTTCCATGAGCTGGCTTACCTGTCGGCAGTATTTTTAAGGTTGATCAACTTGTGACGGCAGCTTCAAAAGATGTAACGGAACAACAAGATCATCTTAACTACACAAACTGATTAAAATTTTCTCAGGTTATTAAAGATAACGATAATCAGCAATGCGGTTAAGATAGAAAATATGAGCGGTATGCTCATATTCATATCCAGTAAATGCCCTAACAAAACAGGCCCCGCGGCGGTGCTAATCACCATCACCATTGTGTATAAACTTCTCACGGCTCCTAAAGAAGCGGATGGATATTTTTCTGCAATTATTGCCGATTTGATAATGCCACTTAAGCCCTGGGCTATGCCAACAAGAAATAAAAAAATTGCCGCTCCGGATATGTCTGGAATGGTTATCAAACATATTAAGCCGGCCAGCAAAGGCAGAAGATAGTATTTAAATAATTTGGCGGCCCCGTATTTATCAATCCATTGCCCTCCTATTATCGATATGAAAAACCTGGCAATGCCATAACCGGCAAAAAAGCCGGTATATAATGTAACGGACCAACCTCTTTGCTGCGCAATAATTATCTGGTAAAAAAAGATAGCCGTAGTAATAAAACTTAATATAAAGATGGCCGGAGCCAGTATCCAGAATGTTCTTTCCTTTATCATCTTGCCAAAGTTTTTCCATAATTCTTTTTGTCCTTTATATTGAACTTCAGCGGCCGGAACATCCATCGCTTCCAACCTACCTTTTCCAAAAATGGGTAATAACAGAAGCAGCGTAACAGCACCTGAACCAATAGCTGTAGTGCGCCAGCTCGTTTGCAAAATAAAAAACGTAACTATTAACGGAAGAATGGCCTCTCCGACAGAATAGCCGAGTGAGGCTATACTTACGGCTTTACCGCGGTTTGTTTTATAATTACGCGACATTACCGTCAGGCTGATATGTCCCATCAAGCCCTGCCCGGTGAGGCGAAGCCCTGTTAACGCAACGATTAATAAGATTGGATTAAAGGAGATGCCTAATAATATGGCGGAAATGCTTAAACCAGCTATCGTATAATTGGTAACCCGCCGCACTGGCTGGTGATCAATAGCATGCCCAATTGTAAGTAGAATAACAGATGCAACCAAAGTGCCAATGGCATAATAAGTGCCGAATAATCCTTTGGAAATATTAAAAGCAACTAATATAGAAGGTACATAAAGAGAAATGATAAAGGTTTGGCCGAAGCTGGAAAAAAATGTTAGGATACCGCCAAAACCTACCTCGCGGTAATTCTTTTTTAAAAAAGGATAATACGATTTCATCAATTTTTCTTGATAACACCCCTGGCAGGCGTTGTATTAAACAAATCTCCTGTCTATTGGTTCCGGTGATTAAACATCTATTTTCCCGTCGTTTGTGAAAATTGAAAGATAAGCAACATTTTTATTTTTGTTTGCGCTACCGTTTTTTAATCCAATGTCGCATCAGAAGAGGATTTTTTAAACATCCGAGGATGGCCGGGTTTCGCGGCGAATAATTATAGCGCGCAATACTTATTAGTAAAGCAACAAATACTTACAATTTTTGTTTTGCCTGTAGTAAAAGACATTCGCAAATCAAACTAAACAATTTTGGATACTTCGATTTTTGATTTGGGATCAGGTGGAGTAGAATTTAGATTGCCGGTCTTCGTCAATAAAAGCAATCATATCCTCTAAAGTCTTTCCATTATGCGATACGGATTTACGTTGTTCCATTTTTTCTCTTTTATCCTGAAGTTTATCCAAACGTTTTTTTGTTTTTCTCTATTAATAACATTTTCAAAAAAATGACCAGGCATTTGTTTCGGGGCAACCACAAAATACTTTAAACAATTACCCGTTAACTATTTAATAAATTAAAAGGCAATAGAACTGATCCTATTTTAAAATGAGTCCTACAGAAGAATCTTTACATGATGACTTTCGCATTTTCTTTGATCAGCATTATCAAAGGTTGTGTAGCTACGCCTTTTCTTTTTTAAAAGATGAAGAAAGTTGTGAAGACATAGTACAGGATATTTTTATTAAAATCTGGTCGAATCGTCGGGATTTAATTGGTTCGGAACAGCTTAAGTTTTATGTATTTTCTGCTGTACGTAATAATTGTCTGACCTGGCTTCAAAAAAATAAAAAATACCGGGTAGTGGAAATGAACGATGAAGATGAGGTTGAGGAAATTATTATTAAGTTGGACCCTGAGGAAGTAACGGCAAATCCCACAGAACTTATAGCAAAAGCACTGGATCGGTTACCTCCAAAATGCAGGGAAGTTTTCCTGTTAAGCAGAATTGGTAATCTTACCTATCTCCAAATAGCTGAGAATCTTGGAATTTCTATAAAAACTGTTGAGAACCAAATGGGTAAGGCATTGAAGATTTTGCGATTTTTTGCGAAAGAAAACAGGATATATTTCCTTGTTGCCTTTTGCATTATTGGAGGTAATTATTTAAATCATCACATAGGGGTTTTCATTGAAAAATGGTTTTATTAATGAATATATATGAGTAGTAAGGAAAACATAATGGAAATTATCATTCGCCACTTCAATGATGAAGCTTCAGCAGTGGAGCAAGAGGAGTTGCAGCAATGGCTAAAAGAAGATCCTTCTCATCAAAGTGAATTTGAAAACCTCAGGCTGATATGGAATGATAGTGCTAAAGCCGCTTTGCATTCTTTTAATACTGAAAATGCATGGCAAAAAGTAAGTGCTCAAATTTCACCTGCAAATAAAGGAAAAGTTGTCTGGATGTTTCCCTGGAAGAAAGCAATTGCAATCGCTGCTTCTGTTCTTATTATCCTGGGTTTCTTTTATTTTTATAATACTACTTCGAAAACAGAGTGGAAGGAAATTGTGGCCCGGGCTTCTAATAAAAAGATTCAGCTTCCCGATGGAACCGTAATTACACTTCGCAAAGGAAGCAGCCTTGGCACTCCGGATAATTATGGAAAAGATTCACGCAAGGTTCAGCTAAAAGGAGAAGCCTACTTCCAGGTGCATCATGACGAAAAAATCCCTTTTTATCTAACTACCAATAAAAGTCTGATAAGGGATATTGGAACCGCTTTTTTAGTAGAAAGTAATGATTCAATAGAACAGGTTATGGTTACCGAAGGAAAGATTAGTTTTTCCGGCAAGGCCGATAAAGTAAAGGAACTTATTGTGAAAGCCGGGGAGGCTGCAATCTTAAAAGAGCAAAAACCAGAACTGAAAATAATTGAGAGCAAAAATATATTGTCCTGGAAAACGAATCTCCTTGTATTTGATAACACCGACTTGCAACAGGTTGCAGAAGATTTGAAAGATTATTATAATGTTGATGTTATCCTTTCTGAAGATTTAAAAGCCAGTGGGATTTTAGTAACTGCGCAATTCAGGAACGAATCGCTGGAAAATGTTATTAAAGAACTGCATTTATTTACTGGTCTGAGCATTCGAAAGCAAGACCATACTGTAATCATTTCAAAATAAGTGATTTAGAGTTTACGTTTACCTATAAAATCCAATGTCCGTTAGCAGATATTTATCCGTCCTAAAATGAAAAACATTCTTTTACCTATTATTATTCTTATTGGATTTCATGCTACTTCTTTTGGTCAAAAAAAAATACTTTCCAGGACGTATCATGCTAAAGAAACTTCAGCAACTGTTGCTGAATTTTTGGAGGAAATAAAACTATATAGTGGCGTAGTGCTTGAATACTCATCAAATAACCTGGAGGCTAATAAATTAATTAAATTAAATGGTGATGAAAAAACATTAGGTGAATTACTTAAGAAAGTGCTGGACGGCCAGCATCTTAAACTAATTGAACAAAATAATAAAATCATGCTGGTGCCTTCACCTGTGCAATTTAGCCTGCAAGATTTTTTACCATCCCGTTATACACTATATGGATACATAAAAGAAGAGAGTAGTAAAGAACCCCTTATAGATGCAACAGTTTATGAATCAGATTCACATAAAGGAATTATATCAAATTCTTATGGTTATTTTAATCTTTCTCTCACAGAAGGAAGACACCAAATTATTATATCTTATGCAGGAATGCAGCCGGTGGTTTTGAACGTGGACATGCACAGTAATTTACAAAAAGATATTTCTTTATCTGTAAAAAAGGAAAGCTATTCCCCGATAGTAGTGCAATCAGAATCTGAAGAAAAAGATGCTTCAATGAAAGTTGCTACAAAGAAATTAGCTCCTTACAATTATTTAATGGGAGAAGCCGACCCTGTTCGTGCAGCATATATTTTGCCTGGTGTAAAGAAAGTTCCTGAAGCACTTAACGGATTTTTGGTCCGGGGTGGAGGAATCGATGAAAATCTTTTTCTCTTGGATGGCAACCCGGTTTATAATCCCTCTCACATGTTGGGAGCCTTATCTATCATTAACCAGTCGGTTGTAAAATCTATACGATTGTATAAAAGTGATTTTCCTGCCCGCTTTAGCGGGGCACTTTCTTCAGTAATTGATGTATACACTAAAGAAGGTAACATGCAAAGTTGGCATGGGGAAGCGAACACAGGTTTACTCGCCGGATCCTTCACGCTGGAAGGACCTATAGTTAAAAACAAAACATCTATGATGGTTTCTGCGCGTCATAGTTTATCTATACCGTTTTATGATGCATTTCAAAAAGGTATTAAAACAGATTTTTATGATGCTCATCTCCGGATCACAAATATTTTAAATTCAAAAAATAAACTAACCTTCAATGCTTACAAAGGGGAAGACAACTTAAGACAATCGGGAAATGATATTAATAATTTACATCGGTGGGGAAATCTTATTGGCTCTGTTGGCTGGAACTACCTTCTTGG
>DAHXOZ010000068.1 GCA_027364635.1 bacterium
GAAAGTATTCTTGTGTGTTCCATGTTCCTGATTTTTGAGTAAAATAAAAATGACCTTTATTTGTCAGTTTACTATAATAAAAGACTTACTCTGCTGTTATTTTCTGCAAATAATCAGCAAGATCGTTAATCGTGTTTGCATCCACTCCAATTTGCTCCTGCGCTTCTTTCCAATTCCTTTGCTCAATAGCTTCACGAATGCCGGGCATTGTTTTTACGCCATAGCCGGTATAAAAACCCGGCGCATAAATTGTGTGTTTGTACCATGGCCTGCGTGGCAAACCGTTTTTACTAAGCAATTGTTGTTCTGCCTGGTAAAGGGATTGATTAAATTCGACAGTTACTGAATTATTTTTTATTTTATTTTCATAGACCTCTTTCAAAGTATCCGCGCTTTTTTTCAGGTTCACTAAAGCATTTTGTAAAGGTGAAAAATCAAGATAAGGCACACCAGGTTTTACTTCCGGCGCTATTAAATTTTTAGTAGGATCTTCGCCCACTTTATAATCACCTTTTTTAATTAACTCATTCTGCACTTCGGTAGATTGTCTTTCATTTTTCAAAAGTTCGGTTAATTCATCAGCATAACCATTTATTGTTTTATACAAATGCGTAAAATCAAAAGGCAACACATCTGCATCAGCCATTCGTAAGACTGCATGTCCTGCAGTTTGTGCCAGCGCCACTTCATAATGAAAACCCGGATCTTTAAAAGTAGAAAAATCATAATAAGAATCATAGATTGAATGATATTCGCCGCCGCTGCCTTCGCCGCCATAACCGAGGTTTAATGCGGGAATGCCTGCGTGTTGGATAAAAGCTGAATAATCAGAACCGGAGCCCATTGCATACAATTTTAGATGATCGTCTGACAATATTTTTTCTCTTGCTCCCGTGTTGGTTGTTGAAATAGCTTCATGTGCTTTTGCGCGCTCAAAAACACTCACACCCGTTTGAGGGTCGATCACCGATTTGGCAATTTCATCCATCAGCGGTTCCAATGCATGCGAACCTTCTGCAAATAAAAATCCGCGTTCATTGTTATCTGAATTAATATAAACCACAGCCTTTTGCTGCAACTCTTTTTCATGCTCTTCAACCCATTCTGTAGAACCGAGCATGGCAGGTTCTTCCCCATCCCAGGCGCAATAAACTAATGTCCGGTCAGGTTTCCAGCCGGTCTTTAAAATATCTCCGATTGATTTAGCTTCCTCCAACATTGAAGCTTGCCCACTTATCGGATCATCAGCGCCATTTACCCACGCATCCTGGTGGTTGCCACGTATCACCCATTCATCCGGATATTTTGCCCCTTTTATTTTTGCAATTACATCATAACATGGAACAATATCCCAGTTAAATGTAACCTTCAAATGCACAGTTGTTTTTCCCGGACCGATATGATAAGCAAATGGCAACCCTCCATGCCAATCGCGGGGAGCTACAGGGCCACCAAGCGCTTCCAGCAAAGGTGTTGCATCATGATAGCTGATAGGAAGAACCGGAATTTTTAAAAGATTGGGAGCCTCTAATCTATCCAATCTTTTTGCGTCTTCGGTCGCTCCTATTCCGGGTGTTAACGGATCACCCGGGTAAATAACCATATCCATTACTGAACCTCTTTGTACTCCATATTCATTTTTAAAAGGACCTTTCGGATAAACATCTCCGGCAAAATAACCGTCATCTATCGGATCGCTATAAATAATACAACCAATAGCCCCGTGTTCCTGTGCCACTTTTGGTTTGGTGCCACGCCAGCTACGGCCATATTTTGCAATCACAATTTTTCCTTTTACTGAAATTCCCATTTGATCCAGCACTTTGTAATCATCCGGCAAACCATAATTTACAAAGACCAGTTCTCCAGTTACGTCGCCATCGGCACTATAAGCATTGTAAGTGGGCAATTGCCCTGGCTGCCCGCTTGTCGGATCTTCGTTTAAAACCGGTTCTTTTAAAAGTGCTTTATACGAAGTAGGCGAGGTCATTTCAAGCAATCGCGTTTTCGGCGTAGGAAACAAAACATGAAACGTTTCAATTTGCGCATCCCAACCCCATTTTTTAAACTGGCTAAGAATAAATTCAGCATTTTTTTTGCTTCCGGGCGAACTTAAATGATGCGGATAGGCAGAAAGTATCTTCATTGTTTCGCCTATATTTTCGGCACTCAAATTTTTATCAAAAGAATTTTCAAGATTCAATTGATCCTGCAAGTTTTTTTCAAAAAATCCGGTAATTTTTTGCGCCTGTGCAAAGGTTGATAGTAAAATAAACAATAATAGAAAAGAGATGTTTGGTTTGGTCATGGCGAAAGTGATTTTAGATTTTTAAAACTACTGATTTTTTGTTGTAAAGGAGGCTTTGGTTATAGAAGAATCCCAAAACAGGAAATTCTTCAAAAAATTTTAAAAACAGGAAAAGAAAAATCGTTTGTTTTTATTGGTTTACTATAACTGTTAAGTTTCTGTTTTCTTCTTGCTAAGAACCTGTTTTGACGTACCTTTGCAGCCTCAAAAAAATCAGGGAATAAAACGCCCAGTTTAAAACAAATTATGGATATTAGAAACATCGCAATTATAGCTCACGTTGATCATGGAAAAACTACCCTGGTTGATAAGATTTTACACAGCACGAATATCTTTCGTGAAAACCAGGAGTCAGGTGAACTGATCATGGATAGCAACGATCTTGAAAGAGAAAGAGGCATCACTATTTTCAGTAAGAATATTTCTGTTACTTATAAAGGAGTAAAAATAAATGTAATTGATACTCCCGGCCATAGTGACTTTGGCGGTGAAGTAGAACGTGTATTAAAAATGGCTGACGGCGTGCTTTTATTGGTTGACGCTTTTGAAGGACCAATGCCACAAACACGGTTTGTATTACAAAAAGCATTACAGTTAGGCCTTCGCCCGATTGTGGTAATTAATAAAATTGACAAACCGAACTGCCGCCCTGATGAAGTTCATGATGCGGTTTTCGAATTATTTTTCAACCTGGATGCCACAGAAGAACAACTTGATTTTTCTACCATTTATGGATCAAGCAAACAAGGTTGGATGAATACTACACTTGAACCCACCGATAATATTTTTCCTTTATTAGACAAGATTCTTGAAAAAGTGCCTGAACCTTCTGCAGAAGAAGGAACGCTGCAAATGCAAATCACGTCTCTGGATTATTCTTCTTTTTTAGGAAGAATTGCAGTAGGGAAAGTAGCAAGAGGTGTCATCAAAGAAAACCAACCACTTTCTTTAATGAAACTGGATGGAACTGTACAGAAAAGCCGTGTGAAAGAATTATATGTTTTTGAAGGATTGGGCAAAAAGAAAGTAAGTGAGGTTAAAGCCGGAGATATATGTGCCGTAGTTGGGATTGAAGGCTTTAATATCGGAGAAACACTGGCAGACTTTGAAACCCCTGAAGCATTGCCTGTCATCAGCGTGGATGAACCGACGATGAATATGCAATTCAGTATTAATAATTCTCCTTTTTTTGGTAAAGACGGGAAATATGTAACCTCAAGACATTTAAAAGACAGGCTGGAGAAAGAATTGGAGAAAAACCTGGCACTTCGTGTGTCAGAAACCAGCAGTGCAGATAGTTTTATGGTTTACGGCCGCGGCATTTTGCATTTAAGTATTTTGGTAGAAACCATGAGGCGTGAAGGATATGAAATTACCGTAGGACAGCCGCAGGTAATTACCAAAGAAATAAACGGGCAAAAATGTGAACCATTCGAAAATCTGGTTGTAGATGTACCTTCAGAATATAGCGGAAGAGTGATTGACCTGGTTACTCAACGAAAGGGTGAAATGACCATCATGGAAAGTAAAGGCGAAATGCAGCATCTTGAATTTGAAATACCTTCACGAGGTTTAATAGGATTGCGCTCCAACATGCTTACTAACACAGCGGGAGAAGCGGTGATGGCACATCGTTTTCTTGAATATAAACCCTGGAAAGGATTTATTCCGGGTCGCAACAATGGTGTTCTCATTTCAAAAAACCAGGATAAAACAACAGGATATTCAATAGATAAATTACAGGACCGTGGAAGGTTTTTTGTAGATCCGGGAGAAGAAGTATATATCGGACAAATTATTGGTGAACATATTAAACCCGGAGATTTGGTAGTGAATGCGACTGAGCCTAAAAAATTAACCAACCACCGCGCAAGTGGTGCTGATGAGGCATCGCGCATTGCTCCCAAAACATTGATGACTTTGGAAGAATGTATGGAGTACATCCAGCAGGATGAATGCATAGAAGTAACGCCTAAATCTATCCGCATGCGGAAGGTAATTTTAAATGAAGACGATCGAAAAAAATCGCAAAAGACAACGAAAGTAGAAGCTTAGCCGGGAAAAAGTGAATTAAAATTGTGATAGAAAACAGTGAAAATCCGGCTTCAATGAATCCGGATTTTTTATATAAGGCAATGATTATGTTTAAAGTAATAAGCCTAAAAGGGAAGAAACAAGAGAGTTAGAAGATGGTAGAAAAAGAGAGATTTACACAGTAAACAAACAAACAATGAGATTTCTTATTTTTCTGTTAACAACCTGTGGTTTTAAAGCTTCTGCCTTTATTTGGAAACTGTAGTTCTTTCCAAACCAAATGCTTTGCTGGCAAGCATTTTAAAATAAATAAAAGAAGTTGCCAATTGTAGAATCAACCCATATTTTATTTTATTTACAAACTTTTTAAAGATAATTTCAGCAGCATTTGCCTTGTAAAGTAATTTTGAAAAAATACAATAAGTTAATACTAACAAGGAGAATACAATAATGCGGAAAATAAGTACTGTACAAACGAGCTAATAGATTATGAAAAATAAAGGTTTATACTCTCCGGAATTTGAACATGATTCATGTGGAATAGGATTTGTTGCCAATATAAAAAGCAATAAAAGTCATCGTATTGTTTCTGATGCACTAACTATTCTTGAAAATATGGAGCATCGTGGTGCGTCAGGGTGCGAAATCAATACAGGTGATGGGGCGGGTATCTTAATTCAAACCCCACATGAGTTTTTCTTTGATGAATGTTTAAAATTAGGTATCCATCTGCCTTCGTATGGTAAATACGGAGTAGGTGTTTTATTTTTTCCTAAAGACATCCGGTTACGCGAAGAATGCAGGGATATTTTTAATCGCTGTGCCGAAACGCTCGGGCTCGAGGTAATGGGATACCGACGTGTACCGGTAAACGCAGAAGATATCGGGTCTTCAGCATTATCAGTTGAACCCGAAATTGAGCAGGTTTTTATTGCATGTCCTGATCATATAAATAACCCGGATGAGTTTGAAAGAAAATTATTTGTTTTAAGAAATTACGCTACAAAAACTATTAATAATACGGTCAGAAAAGATGCCATTGGATTTTATGTAGCTTCTCTTTCGTATAAAACCATTATTTATAAAGGCCAGCTTACCAGCCTTCAGTTACGTGACTATTTTCCTGACCTCAGCAACAAAAAAATTGTTTCTGCCTTTGGTTTGATACATTCACGTTTTGCAACCAACACCTTTCCTTCATGGAAACTGGCGCAACCATTCAGATACATTGCGCACAACGGTGAGATCAACACCTTACAAGGGAACTTAAACTGGCTCCGCACCAGCGAAAAAGATTTTATTTCTCAATACTTTACCAAAGAAGAGATGGAAATGCTTTTACCGGTGGTTGACAAAGGACAATCTGATTCTGCCTGTTTAGACAACATGATCGAGCTGTTGCATTTATGTGGGCGTTCTCTGCCACATGTAATGATGATGCTGATTCCGGAAGCATGGGATGGAAACGAACAAATGGATCCGGTTAAAAAAGCTTTTTATGAATTTCATGCTTCCTTTATGGAGCCATGGGACGGACCCGCTTCTATTTCATTTACTGATGGGAAATTAATAGGTGCCACATTGGATAGAAATGGACTGCGTCCTTCCAGGTATTGTATTACTACAGATGACCGTGTGATAATGGCCTCTGAAACAGGCGTTCTTCCGGTAGACCCTAAATTAATTAAAGAAAAAGGAAGGCTACAACCAGGAAAAATGTTTGTGGTGGATCTTGAAGAGGGAAGAATCATCAGTGATGAAGAAATAAAACAAAAAATCTGTTCGCAGAAACCTTATGCCGAATGGTTGAATAAATACAAGATCCGTTTGGAAGAATTACCTGCTCCGCGCGTAATGTTTACCCATCTTGAACATGATCAAATCTTCAAATACCAAAAAGCATTTGGATATACGACTGAAGATCTTGAGCTGATTATTTCACCAATGGCGCTTACCGGTAAAGAGCCTATCGGTTCTATGGGAAACGATGTTCCTTTGGCAGTTTTAAGCGAGGAGCCGCAACATTTAAGTAGTTATTTCAAGCAACTTTTTGCACAAGTTACCAACCCACCTATAGATCCTATCAGGGAAAGATTAGTAATGTCTTTGGCAACTTTTGTAGGGAATAACGGCAACTTATTGGAAGACGACCCCTTATCATGCCATACGCTGGCTTTGAAACATCCTGTACTTTCCAATACTGAGCTGGAAAAAATCAGAAGTATCGATACCGGTATTTTCCAGGCGCATACGTTACAAACTTATTTTATGGCTGATGGCAAGCCTGGTTCTCTTCAAAAAGGAATTGAGCGTTTATGCCGTTATGCAGCTGAAGCCGTAGAAGATGGCTTTGAAGTTTTAATCTTATCAGATAGAGCAATAGATTCAGAACATGCCGCTATTCCTTCATTATTAGCCACTTCAGCCGTTCACCATCATCTTATAAAAAAAGGATTGCGTGGGCAGGTTGGTTTAATCATTGAAGCAGGAGATGTTTGGGAAGTTCATCATTTTGCATGCCTTATCGCTTTTGGAGCTACTGCAATCAATCCTTACCTGGCACTTTCAACCATTCGCGATCTGAGAATCCAGGGAAAATTAGGAAATGAACTGGATTCCAATTCACTTAAAAAGAATTATAAGAAGGCCGTAAATGATGGTTTATTGAAAGTTTTTTCCAAAATGGGAATTTCCACATTTCAATCTTACCAGGGAGCACAGATATTTGAAATCCTGGGAATCAATAAATCTGTAATAGATAAATATTTTATCGGAGCCACTTCCCGAATTGAAGGAATGGGCCTTGATGAAATTGCAAAAGAAATTTTGGTAAAACACTCGTTTTCGTTCAGCAAAAAAGATATTCCTTTCGATCGGCTTACAGTTGGCGGCATTTATAAATGGAGAAGAAAAGGAGAATTCCACCTGTTCAATCCGGTTACTATTCATTTACTTCAGCATTCCACCCGAATGGGCGACTACAAAATTTTCAAGAAGTATTCGAAAGCAGTCAATGACCAAAGCGAGAAAGCGGTTACTTTAAGAAGTTTATTCCAGTTTAAGAAAAACAGACCTTCTATTTCTATTGACGAAGTAGAACCAGCAGAAAATATCTACAAAAGATTCGCCACCGGTGCTATGTCATTCGGCTCCATTTCATGGGAAGCACACACCTTATTAGCAATTGCTATGAACCGGCTTGGTGGTAAGAGCAATACGGGCGAAGGAGGAGAAGATGAAATTCGTTATGAAAAACTTGCTAATGGAGATTCAATGAGAAGCGCCATCAAACAAGTGGCTTCGGCAAGGTTTGGCGTTACAAGCTGGTACCTGAGTGAAGCAGATGAATTACAGATAAAAATGGCGCAGGGTGCTAAACCGGGCGAAGGCGGGCAATTACCGGGTTTTAAAGTAGATGAATGGATCGGGAGAGTAAGACATGCAACCCCGGGTGTTGGATTGATTTCACCACCGCCACATCATGATATTTATTCTATTGAAGATCTTGCACAGCTAATATTTGATTTGAAGAACGCAAACAGAAATGCAAGGATTAATGTTAAACTGGTTTCAAAAGCCGGTGTAGGTACCATAGCCGCGGGTGTAACAAAAGCCAAAGCGGATGTTATATTAATTTCAGGCCATGATGGAGGGACAGGTGCCTCACCAATAAGTTCGATTAAACATGCCGGATTACCTTGGGAATTAGGACTTGCAGAAACTCACCAGACCCTGGTAAAAAATAAACTTCGCAGCCGCGTAGTGGTTCAAGCTGACGGACAGTTAAAAACAGGACGTGATATCGCCATTGCAACTTTGCTTGGTGCTGAAGAATGGGGGGTTGCCACTGCTGCATTAATCGTAGAGGGTTGCATCATGATGCGTAAATGCCATTTGAACTCTTGCCCTGTTGGAGTTGCTACACAAGATCCTGAATTGCGCAAACGTTTTACAGGCGAAGCTGACCACGTGGTAAACCTTTTTAAATTCTTAACCCAGGAATTGAGGGAAATTATGGCTGAACTTGGTTTCAGAACCGTTAATGAGATGGTAGGCCAGGTTGATTTTCTTGAAAAAAGAGAAAACATTGATCATTGGAAATTTAGCAAATTAGATCTCTCACCCATATTGTACAAAGAGCCAGCTCCCAAATACGTGGGCCTTTATAAATCAGAAGAACAGGATCATGGTTTGAAAGGTATATTGGATTGGGAATTATTAAAAATTGCTCAGCCTGCATTAGACAATTTGAAAAAAGTAAAAGCTTCATTTAATATTATCAATACCGACAGAACTACGGGAACTCTTTTATCAAACGAAATCTCTAAAAAATATAAAGCAACGGGATTGCCCGAAGATACCATTCATTTTAAATTTACCGGAACAGCAGGGCAAAGCTTTGCTGCTTTCAATACCAGAGGTGTTACCATGGAGCTGGAGGGTGATGCCAACGATTATTTTGGTAAAGGGTTAAGCGGTGCAAAAATTATTATCTATCCTTCAAAGGATGCCGCTTTTGTCCCTGAAGAAAATATTATAATCGGTAATGTAGCTTTTTATGGTGCTACTTCGGGAGAAGCATTTGTTCGGGGCAAGGCTGGAGAACGTTTTTGTGTTCGTAATTCAGGCGCCAACGTAGTTGTTGAAGGTGTTGGTGATCATGGCTGCGAATACATGACCGGTGGAAATGCAATTATCCTGGGGCATACGGGGAGAAATTTTGCAGCTGGTATGAGTGGCGGAATTGCTTATGTATATGACGTTCAACACAATTTTGACGCCTTGTGCAATAAAGAAATGGTAGACCTGGATGATTTGGACGAAAACGACGAAAAGTTTTTGCATCAAATGATAACGAAACAATATAAACTTACAGGAAGTTCAGTAGCAAAATTCATTTTAAATGACTTTGAAAATCAATTAAAATCTTTTGTGAAAGTATTTCCTAAAGATTATAAAAAGGTATTGCAGGAAAAAGTTGCAGGAAAAGAAGTGAATATTAATAAATAATTAAAGAAATAAATTACTGGAATGGGTAAAGTAACCGGATTTTTAGAATTTACACGAGAACTACCAAAAAAAAGGCCACCCGAAAAAAGGGTGAAAGATTATAAGGAATTTGTTGAAAGATATTCAGATGAAAAGCTGAATCAGCAATCTGCAAGATGCATGGACTGCGGTACACCATTTTGCCATTATGGTTGCCCCGTTGGAAACCTGATACCTGAATTTAATGATGCTGTTTATCGAAAGAGTTGGGACCAGGCTTATGAAATACTCTCCTCTACCAATAATTTCCCTGAGTTTACAGGCAGAATTTGCCCTGCACCCTGCGAATCTTCTTGCGTATTAGGGATTAACCAGCCTGCTATCACCATCGAAGAAATTGAAAAGCATATAATAGAAATTGCTTTTGAAAAAGGATTGGTAACCCCGAAAGTCCCGGCCGTTAGAACAGGTAAAAAAATTGCAGTCATCGGCTCCGGCCCTGCAGGATTGGCTGCAGCAGCCCAATTAAATTCAGCCGGACATTCAGTTACAGTTTTCGAAAGAGATGACGAACCGGGCGGGTTATTACGCTATGGTATTCCTGATTTTAAACTGGAAAAGTGGGTAGTAGAACGCAGAATCAATTTAATGAAGGAAGAAGGCGTGGAATTTAAATGCAATGCTAACGTGGGGGTTAATATCAGTATCAATGACCTTTTAAGAGAATATCATGCAATTATTTTAGCCGGTGGCTCAACTATTCCCAGGGATCTTTCTATTCCCGGCAGAGATTTAAAAGGTATTCATTTTGCAATGGATTTCTTAAAACAGCAGAATAAAAGAGTTTCACAAAAGGAGGTAGAAGAAGAAAACATTTTCGCATCTGATAAAAATGTGGTAGTAATTGGCGGGGGAGACACAGGAAGCGATTGCGTGGGGACTTCTAACCGTCAGAAGGCCGCTTCGGTTACTCAATTCGAATTAATGCCAAAACCACCTGGAAGTCGTACCCCTTTTATGCCATGGCCTTCTTACCCGATGATTTTAAAAACCACAAGTTCCCATGAAGAAGGCGCTAAGAGGCACTGGGCTGTTGCCACCAAAGAATTTATTGGCGATGAAAATGGAAACCTGAAAGCATTAAAAATTGTAGACCTGGAATGGAAATTTACAGAAGAAAACAAGCCGGCCCAATTTGTTGAAATTGCCGGAACTGAAACTGAAATACCTTGTGAACTGGCTTTGCTGGCAATGGGTTTTTTGCATCCTCAACACGAAGGCTTGTTGAGCCAATTGGATGTTGAATTGGACGAAAGAGGAAACATTAAAGCTTCCGACAAAGAATTTAATACCAATATTTCTAAAATATTTACTGCCGGAGATATGCGCAGAGGTCAGTCATTGGTTGTTTGGGCTATTTCTGAAGGAAGGGAATGTGCCAAAAAAGTAGATGAATATCTAATGGGTTATTCGTTATTACCATCGAAAGACCAGAATATACTGCACCAGGTTTGAGTATGGCTGAAAATAAAACCGACTAATAGCCTGAGAATCAGAATCTCAATTATTTGTACGTTTACTGGGGGAAATTCAAAGATTATTCGACGTTTTTTACAGTCAGCTGAAATTTAGTATTGAGGCTCACTTCAAAATTATGTTCGTTCAGGATCTCCTGGGCAGCATCATCTTCCATGATTACCTGTGCAAGATGCATGGCCAATGTGGAGCCACTGATCACGTTTCCAACCTTACCATCCGTAAAATCTATTTTAAATTTATAACCGGCTTTCCTTCCTGTACCGGCCCTTTCGAAATCGATTCGGTTAAGGTCCAAAACCTGTTCTTCAGAAACGGACTTCTTCATTAATATTCTAATGATAGGTAAATATTTTTTCCAGATGTGATTGTACATTTTTAAATAGAAAATTTAATAGAGAAGAAATACCAACATCCGGAGATCAGACGTCGTAAATATTGAATAAAATTTTGCTGTTAAGCGTATAAAATTAACGTAAATTTTTTATCATGAAAAACTTTTAAGTTTTTATAGTTGAAAATCATCTAAAAAAACACAAAAAACATTTACAGCAAAAAAAGTTCACAGTTGGTATGACAAAAAAATCCCTCACAAATGCGAGGGAAATTCCTGATTAAAGACTACACACACTATATTTATTGAAGAATAATCGTACCGGATTTTTTATAAAAAAGAATTTTTCAATTTTTCTTTTTAAATTTCATTCTTTTTTTTGTTTTTATTTTTCGTTATTTAGCAGGTGGTTTATAATAGTTATTAATTGGCAAAAAGAAACTACCAGGCGTATATTTGTATGAGGCATTTGAAAAACTGCAATTTCGAATTCAGCAAATTAAGGTGGCATAAAGGCCACTCATAAATTTATAAAGGGTTACGATTAACTATTCATTAAATTTGTTACTGTCAACAACTTTCTAAGGAATGGCATTTATTGATATTAAATTTCCAAAATCATTCTACCGGGCATTGCGTATTCCTGTAAGTTCCACTAAAAGACAACAATTAAAAGTTTTACAAAAGCTATTAAAAAGAGCCCGTTTTACTGATTTTGGCCAAAAATATCTTTTCGATCAAATCCTTTTAAGTAAGCATCCCGGTAAAAATTTTCAACGGGTGGTACCCACATTTACCTATGAAAAGATATTCAAAGAATGGTGGGTTCGGGCACTGGAAGGCAAGCCAGACGTGTGTTGGCCAGGAACGATTAAATTTTTTGCGTTAAGCAGCGGCACGAGCGAATCTTCCAGTAAATATATTCCTATTACCAAAGAACTCATCAGAGCGAATACACTCACCAGTTTCAGGCAACTGATAAGCCTTGCATCTTACAATAATGTACCTAAAAAATATGTAGGTAAAGGTTGGCTGATGCTTGGTGGCAGCACCCATCTTCAAAAAACTGCTACCTATTATGCAGGCGATCTTAGTGGCATACAGGCTAAAAATATACCTTTCTGGTTCCAGGGAATGTATAAACCGGGAAAGAAAATTGCCAGCGTAGTAGATTGGTCTAAAAAACTGGATGAAATTGTAGAGAAAGCACCTGAGTGGGACATTGCATTTTTAGTAGGTGTTCCGGCATGGGTTCAGCTATGTATGGAAAAAGTGATTGAAAGATACCAACTCAATAACATTCACGAAATCTGGCCCAATCTTGCTTTTTATGTTCATGGAGGTGTGGCATTAGAACCTTATAAAAAAGGCTTTAATAAACTTTTAGGCAGGCCGATAACTTATATTGAAACTTATCTGGCAAGTGAAGGTTTTCTTGCGTACCAAAACCGGCAAAATGCAAAAGGGATGAAGCTTGCAACCAATAATAATATCTTTTTTGAGTTTGTTCCTTTTGACCAAAATAATTTTGACATCGATGGTAATATGGTTGAAAACCCACAGACCTTCATGGCTCATGAAGTAGAAAAAGGTAAGAACTATGCAATATTGATCAGCACCAATGCGGGAACCTGGCGTTACCTGATAGGCGATACGGTTCAGTTTGTAGATGTGGAAAAATCAGAGATCATAATTACCGGCCGCACCAAGCATTTCTTAAGCCTGGTGGGAGAGCACTTAAGTGTAGATAATATGAATAAAGCAATCAACCTGGTAAGTGATGAACTAAATATTTCCATTGGAGAGTTTACGGTTGCAGGGGTTCCGTATGGAGATTTTTTTGCACACCATTGGTTTATTGCTACCAATGATAAAGTAAATTCGGAAACCATAAAGTTTCTGCTTGATAAAAAATTAAAAGAATTGAACGATGATTATGAAGTAGAAAGAAATCATGCTTTAAAAGAAATATTTGTAGATGTATTAAGCGAAGAAACCTTCATGAGTTTCATGAGATTAAAAGGCAAAGTAGGTGGCCAACATAAATTCCCGCGCGTTTTAAAAGGTAAAATGCTTGATGAATGGCAAAAATTCCTGAAAGAAGTGAAAGCTTAAACCAGAGGCAGTAAAGCAACTTTCTATTATTAATTATATTTTTTATGACTTATCTTTTAAAGATATAAATTTATTTCTTATAAATGGTTGATGTTATTGAAGCAATACTCAAAGGAATAGCAATGGGATTATTGCTGGTAATATCCGTAGGCCCTGTAATATTCACGATCATTAAACAAAGCATCAACAATGGAAAAAGCGGTGGTTTTAGTTTTGTGATTGGTGTTTGGATCAGCGATTTTTTACTCGTGGTTTTAAGTAATCTTTTTTCGGAACTGGTAACTACCGTAATGGACTTCAAAATGCAGATAGGCATTGCCGGAAGTATTTTTTTAATGGGAATGGGAATCTTTTATATCTTTTTTAAGAAAGTGCATATCCACCCTGAAGATGTTTCCATGCCTTTAAAAACAAGTGACCATGCAAAAATTGTATTGCAGGGCTTTTTGCTAAATACCTTAAACCCTGCAGTAATTGCTTTCTGGCTTACTGCCGCAACAGCCATCGCCGTTTCGCATAGTATCCGGGACCGCATTATTATCTTTGCCACTGCACTTATTTTAAATATGTCGGCTGATGTTACAAAAGTAACTCTGGCAGGTAAATTGCGTAAAAAATTAACGGTTAAAAACATTCGTTTGATCAACAAAATTTCAGGATTAATATTGGTTATTTTTGGTTCCGTATTGCTTTTTGGAGTTTTGTTTTTGATAAGAAAAATATAATATTATGCGACTGTTCTTTATTTTATCCGTTGCTTTTTTATATGCTTCCACTTGTGTCGCTCAAAATGATTTGCTCATTCTCAAAAAGAACAACCGTACCATACAATCGTTCTTTCCCGGCAACGAAATAGATTTTTCTACTGACGTACGTTACTATGAAGGGCAGATCACCGATATAAAAAGGGATTCCCTTTTTTTAGTTCAATATGATATCAGGCATGTTTATTCCCCCAATCTTGGGGTTTTCCTTTTAGATACAATATCTGCCTACCATTTCGCAGTGAATTATAAGGATATTATTTCATTGGGTAAAAGTCGCAACAATTTTAACTGGAGCGCATCGGGAGGGGCGCTTTTTGGAGGAGGCGTTTTATTGACAACTGCCGGATTAATTACCTGGATCTTCGCTAAACCGAATACCCGATATTATGCAAGGCCTGCTTTGGTAATTGGAGCTGCAGCGCTTGCTGCAATCGGCTATGTCCTTTCAAAAACAGGCAACAAGACAATGAAGTTGGGAAAAAAATATACATTGCACTATATAAATCTGAAATAGTAAAATTCTCTTTTTTTGGACAAGAAGCCCTACTTTAGAAAACGTGGTTTATTCAGAAGGCTTGGCCGGAGTTTCTTAAAAATAATTTTATATGGATTCCTTCTTTCCATTGTATACATTCTTTTTTGCAAATGGATCAATCCTCCGTTTACGATAACCCAGTTAGATAGTCTGATAACCGGGCACGGCCTCCATAGAAATTATATTGATTACCAGGAAATGGGCTCAAATATCAAGCTGGCTGTAATGGCCGGAGAAGACCAGTTGTTCCCAGACCACAATGGCTTTGATTTTAAAAGTATCCAAAAAGCCATGAAACATAATCAAAAAAGTAAATCATTGCGTGGCGCAAGTACCATCAGTCAGCAAGTAGCCAAAAACGTCTTTCTTTGGCAACATGGAGGTTATTTTAGAAAAGGTCTTGAAGTATATTTTACTTTTATGATTGAGCAATTATGGGGTAAAAAAAGAATCCTTGAAATGTATCTGAACGTGGCTCAAACAGGGCCTGGAATTTTTGGAGTAGAAGCCGCTGCTAAATATTATTTTAATAAAGATGCAAAAAATCTAACCAATAAAGAAGCCGCAATGATCGCTTCCTGCCTTCCGAATCCTGTCCTGTTTACTATCCATCCCATCTCTCGCCGTGTAGCTTATCGATACCCATGGATCATGCATCAAATGAATAACCTGGAAGCAGATCCCGATATCCAGGACCTTTTGAAGTAAAGATAAAAGGGAAGTTTATAGTAAACGAACAAAAAATGTAACTATTCAGTACTAAAACATAATTTTTAAGTTATATATGTAAGCACTGCTTTTCAATTTTCTGATAGTTATGCA
>DAHXOZ010000069.1 GCA_027364635.1 bacterium
CAGGGTATATACTTCATAAAAACCTCCGAAATTGGTAACAGAATGGCTCACATTCTTCAGTAAAGAATTCCTGTTTTGTAATGGTAATGCCTCTTGCTGAATGGGCTTATCCACCAGGAAGAGCGCCCCGGTTCCCGCAGCAAAAATTCCAAAATTTTTCCAATCCTTTCGCTTCATATGAAAAGGTTTCGTAACCTCTTGTTTAAAATTGCTTTGCAATAACCTGAGATATATTTTGGGTTTTAATAGTGATTTTGCGTCAAAGGAGGAAGAATTGAGAGAATCAACCGAAGTACCTCCACTATTTTTTTTCAGACTAAAACTGTCGGATTTATTTACTTGCCCGTTCTGGGAAAATGCGGCAAAATTTACAAATAGCATTGATAGGATTAACACCCACTTTTTTCGGAGATTCATGTATCAGGATTTCTGGTTCTGGATTTTAAAGAGAATTTAAACTTAAAATATAATTTTTAATTATTCAATTGCTAAATCATTAAAAATGATTTCAACAACATGCTGTTCTTTTTTATAATCATAGTTTATTGAAAAACCGTAAATATCAGTAATTGTTTTCACAATTGATAAACCTAAACCCAGCGAATCACCGGATGAAGATTCCTTTTTAAAACGCCCGAATAATTCAGCAGTATCAGTACGGAGTTCCGGCCCGGTATTACTTACCCGAAAATATTTTTTGTTAAGTTCAACGCCAATATTGCCCTTATCAACATTGTGTTTTATCGCATTCGAAATAATATTGGAGATCAGAATTTCTGCAAGAGATTCATTCATTTGTAATACAACTTCTTCCTCTATGTTTTTTGAAATGCTGAGTCCTTTGGCTTGTGCCAGTTCATCAAAATTATCAATATAACGTATTAACATAGACGAAAAATTAATAGTGTCAATGTGAGCGAATTGATGGTTTTCAATTTTTGCGAGCAACAATAAGGATTGGTTTAGCCTTGAAAGCCTTGCTGCCGCTTCATTCAGGCTTTGCAAAACATTGATCTGCGCTTCTGTTAAATTTTCTGATTGTGACAATAATTCAACTTTGTTTTTTATGATGGCTAAAGGAGTTTGTATTTCATGTGAGGCATTTTCTGTAAACCCCTTAAGCATTTGGTAATCCAGGGTTAGTTTTTGTGTCATAAAAAGAACCGTTTCGTTCAGTTCTTTAAATTCATCAATATCTGTTTTTTGAAGCGCAATTTTATTTTTAGAAAAGAAATTAAATTGGTTTAATTGTTCCAGCGTATTACGGAAAGGTTTCCAAAGATTACTTAATAAAAACCTGTTGGATATAAAAAGAATCAATAATAACATGGCAATTATAAAAAAGGTGACCATCAGGATCAGCCTTACGATATCTTCTGTTTCCTGTTGCGATTTTTTTACCGTGGCAATAAAATATTTACCTCCCTGTGTCACTAAAAAATCAATTCTTCTGAAGGATTCCATTTCATCTTCCCTTCTATTATAAACATCCTGGGTTGAATATTTATCTTTAAGTTCAACAAGATTCGTTGGGTGAAATGATATCTGTTGGTCCTTATAATCTGAAGTTTCGGGAAGCTGATCTGTTTCTTTTAAATGCTGAATGATCTCATTCTGCTCAATCCTGAGGTCTTTATCCAACTGGTAAATCAATATACGGTGAAGTATAAAATAATAACCAATACTGCTGATTAAAAGAATCGAGATAATAATAGGAATCGTGACACGGTTGTATTTGGCAATTAATTTCATCTAAAAAAATTTGTTGTTTTAAATCGGGCAGATGGTGCTCACTTGATGTGGGTTACCGTTCTTTTTACGCCTCGTATGATTGCCTGGCATCATGTTCGGTTCATTGATCCGTAAATTTATACCCCATTCCATAAACCGATTTAATATAATCTGCATCACCGGCATCCATTAATTTCTTACGCAGATTCTTTATATGAGTATAAATAAAATCAAAATTGCCGCCCATTTCATTTCCCCAAAGATGCTCTGCTATTGCATCTTTAGAAATCAGTCTTTTTTTATTGGAAACAAAATACAAGAGCAATTCATATTCTTTTTTGGTAAGTTCTACCGGGTTATTTTCTACAGTTACCGATTTTCTTTGTGTATCCACACAAAGATTTCCAAACCTGATCATACTGTTGCCATCAAAGTTTTTTCTCCTGATAATAGCTGCTATGCGCGCATTCAATTCTGAAAGATGAAACGGTTTTGACAAGTAATCATCCGCCCCAAGGTTTAACCCTGTTATTTTATCGTCCAAAGAGTTTTTAGCAGAAATGATCAGCACGCCATCGGTTTTATTATCTTCTTTTATCTGCTCAAGAATTTTTAAACCACTGCCACCGGGTAAAGTGATATCAAGGAGAATGCAATCGTAAGTGTTGTATTCAATTTTTTCAATAGCGGTTCGGTAGTCCGCTGCGACTTCACAGTTATATTCATGTACAGAAAGATAATCGGCTATACTTTCGCTAAGCGCTTTTTCATCTTCTATAATTAATATTTTCACAGATTTTTTTTTGAAAAATACAAAATGATTCTGAAGGTATTTTGAAGAATATTTTTGCCGGGTAACGAATACCTGAAAATTATTCAATCAAAATTATAATCTTAGCTATTTGTTTATTTACTGCCTTCTAAAAAAAATTGACAACATTTTTTTTTACAATATCATTTCTCAACCTGCGTTAATAGTCATTATAAATTATTCTGCTCCAACTAAAAAATTCTATTTTTTAAATGAAAAGTACATTTTTCCCTGTTCCTTCAAATGAGAAAAACCGTTTAAAAGCACTCTACCAGTATGATCTGCTTGATTCGCTTTCAGAAAAAGAATATGATTTTATTACCCGCGTAGCCACGCAAATATGCAATACCCAAGCCTCTCTTATTACCTTGCTGGATGAAAAAAGACAGTTTGTAAAATCTAGTTTTGGTTTCGAAATAAGGGAAACCCCCAGGGAACTTTCTTTCTGCAATTATACCATTCTTGATCCGAATAACGTAAATGAAGTGCCTGATCTAAGGCGTGATGAGCGTTATAATTCAAACCCATTAGTTACCGGAGATCCACATGCTGTGTTTTATGCCGGCGCGCCATTGGTTACTCCCGAAGGTTATGTCCTGGGTTCTATTTGTGTTTTGCATCCGCAATCAAAAGAACTTTCCAAAGAGCAAAAGGAAGCCTTAAAAGCCCTTGCCCAACAGGTAATAATTACGATGGAGTTAAGGAAGAAAAATAAAGACCTGAAACTCGCGCAGCAAAAATTAAAGGGTACCAACAAAAGCTTAAAGGAATTTACAAAATTAGTTTCGCATGATATGAAAACGCCGTTGGCAAATATCACCATGTTGTCAAAAGGATTTAGAGGGAACTATAAAAATATTCTTGATAAAAGTGCGGATGGTTATATTGAACTGATACAAAACAGCGCCACCGAATTGATTGAATTTATTGACCGGATGCTAAAAAACAGTAATAAAAAAGCAGGTAAAAAAGAAACCGAAAAAGTGGTAAATACCCGGAAAGTTTTAAACAAAGTAATCGGCCTGGTTGCCCCGCCAAAAGATATTGAGATCATTATAAAAGGAAATTTCCCTAAAGTGCCTGTGGATGAAATTGCTTTACAGCAAGTGTTTCAGAACCTGATCACCAATGCCATCAAATACAACAATAAGTCCAAAGGAGTTATCAATATATTGGCAGAAAACGATAGCCAATATCATTATTTTTATTTCTCTGATAACGGCTCAGGTATTGAAGAAAAAGACCTCGAAAAAATATTCCATAAACAACAAACACTTGATAAAACAGATCGGTATGGAAATAAAGGAACAGGAATCGGGCTGGCGCAGGTAAAACGGATTATTGAATCTGCAGGAGGAAATATTTCTGTTGCTTCTACCTTAAATGAAGGAACCGATTTTAAAATTACGCTTCCCCAGTATAACTAACTCTTTATTTTTCGGGAATAAAAATATTCAATATTTATTTGTTTGTTGGAGTAAGCGAATAAAATCATTTAAAATATTCCACCAGCTTTTCTTTTATTTTTTGTGGAATTTCTGATTTCTTCTTCGTTGTAGCATCTATGAAATATAGAGTAACATCTCCCACATTCAACAATTCGTTTTTCTCATTATAAATTTCATTGTGAAAAACAATCCTCGAATGCAAAGGCATTTCTTTTACTATAGTAACCACCGTTAACAGATCATCGTATAAAGCGGGCCGCAAAAAACGGCTATGGATTTCGGTAACAGGCATAATAACACCGGTTGCTTCTATTTCTTTATACGTTAAACCAAGGCTGCGCAATGCTTCTGTCCTTCCTATTTCATAAAGCTGCGCATAATTTCCATAGTACACTACGCCCATTAGGTCAGTAAACGCATAATGAATTCTTATCTGATTTTTGAATGTAAACATTTTCTAAACTTTCTAAACTCTCTAAACCATCTAAACTTTCTAAACCTTACTACCTACTTCCCGATCATTGCATCAACACTTATTTTTCCAGGTCCGCATAATAAAATGGTAAAGGCTGCTGCAAGATAAATAGTGCCACGCTCACCTGGTCCGAGTATCTGTCCGTGTGTAGCTACGAAAACAACAACACCCATTGCGATTAAAATAGGAATACAGGCAAACCTGGTGAACAATCCCAGGATTAAAAAGATGGAACAGAACAGTTCTGCGAAGATGATTAATGCAAGAGAAAGGGTGGAACCCATGTGCAGAAAATTCATGAACTTATAACGAAGTGTGCCGAAAGCTACCAGTTTACTATAACCATGGCTCGCAAGCAGAATACCTAAAATTACCCTTAAAACCAACATCCCAAAATTGAAGCTTGCATTCGAATATTTTGTGGACAGAAATTTGCTCATGTCTTTTTTATAATTGTATTAACAAAGATTTGTGCAATTTAAAGTGTTTTTAATATCATTCAAATATTTTTGAATTCATAATTAGTGACGGGGTGTTTGTATTTTTGCGCGAAGCAAAATCATTGGCAATTAATAACGATTTGTTTGTTTTTTTAATTCAATATTAAAAATTAAAAATATAAAATTGATGACGCGTCTTTTTCTTCCTCTTGTGTTTATGATTCTCTCTGCTCCTTGTTTTTCGCAAGAGAATTATTTTGTTACTGATCCGCAGAAAAATTTTAAAGAAGCAGAAGATCTCTTTATGAAAGGGGAATACAGTCTCGCGTATCCCTTGCTTAAACCTTTGCTGGATAAGTATCCTGAAAATACCAAAAGCAGTCATGCCTATTTAAACCAGGACTTGGAATATTATTACGTCGTTTGTGAACTGAAACTAAACCAGCAGGTAGCCGAAGATGCAGCCAAACGTTTTATAGATGCGGCCAACAACGAACCGAGGCAGCAGTTAATGAGTTTCCATCTGGCCCAATATTATTTTACCCAAAATGATTTTGCGCGCGCTGTGGTTTATTATGAAAGAGCCGGTTACAACAACCTGAGCAATGAACAAATTGCTGATTCAAAATTTGAACTCGCGTATTCGTATTTTCAAACAGGACAATACACAAGTGCCAAACCGTTGTTTGACGAAATACACCAGCTTCCTTCCAACAAATATTATTATGATGCTAATTATTATTATGGTTTTTTAAGTTACCGTGATCATGATTACAATAATGCTTTGGCCTCTTTTCAAAAAGTAGAATCTATTCCAAAATATCGCGGGCTGGTACCTTATTATATTGCTCAGATCTATTATTTCCAGGGGAACAAAGATGAGGCATTGCGTTACGGCGAAAGTAAACTTGGACAGGATAATATTTACAACAAAAAAGATTTGAATCTGTTAATGGGACAAATTTATTTTGAGAAAAAAGATTTTGCCAAAGCATTGCCATTGCTGGAAGCCTACGTGCAAAGCAGTGATAAAGTTTCCAAAGAAGTCATGTACGAATTAAGTTATTGTTACTATAATGCCAACGATGTACAAAAAGCCATTGATGGATTCAAACAATTAAGTAATGAAAAAGATTCTTTAGGTCAAAATTCAATGTACCTTCTGGGTGATTTATATTTAAAAACCGGGCAAAAAGAAAATGCGCGTAATGCCTTTCTTTACAGTGCTGATAATAACAGCAACCTGAAACAGCAGGAAATTTCACGATTCAATTATGCCAAGCTTTCTTATGAACTGGGCTACCAGGATGTAGCCTTAAGTTCAATGAATAAATTTCTTGATCTCTATCCACAATCGCCTTACGCCAATGAAGGAAAAGAAATTATTATTAACCTGTTGGCCAATACCAACAACTACGATCAGGCGCTTTCGTTATACCAGTCGTTTGGGCAACCTACGCCTACGATGAAGAAAATTTATCCGAAAATCCTTTTTGGGCGCGCTACCGAATACATCAACAATCAACAATTAAATGAAGCAGACGATTTACTCACCAAAATAATTAACGACCCGAATGCGGGGCAGGTTTTGCCTTTTGCTTATTTCTGGAAAGGAGAAGTTTCGTACAGGCTTAACCGTTATGATGAAGCCGTAAAATATATAAATGATTATCTGCAATACGGCGGCATCCAGGGAGAAGCCAGCCCTACAGATGCCAGGTATATTCTTGGCTACAGCTACCTCAACCTTGAAAATTATTCCCAATCACTTGCTAATTTTAAGCAGGTAGCCCCTGTGATTTCATCACGATCTTCTGCACTTCAGCAGGATGCTTACGTAAGGGCTGCCGATAGTTATTTCATGATGAAAAATTATAGTACAGCAAAATCAATGTATCAAAATGTAATTAATGACGGCTTAGCTCAAAGTGATTATTCATTGTACCAGGTGGCACTGATCAACGGTATTAATAATCCTGCTGAAAAGATCAAAACATTTAATACGCTTACAGAACGCTACCCTCAAAGCGACCTGGTATCAGAATCTTACATGCAGATCGCCAGCGCTTATATGGTACAGGAAAAATTCAGGGATGCGATTCCGTATTTAAATAAAATCTTAAATATCAAATCGGCTGCAAGTAAATATCCCCAGGTCTATTTGAAATTGGGGCTTGCCAATTACAACCTTAACAACAACCAGGAAGCATTGCAGGATTATCAAAAGCTGGTGAGTCAATATCCGCAATCAGATGAAGCGAATGAAGCCCTTGATAATATGAAGAACATTTATGTAGAAATGGGAAAGCCGAATGATTATGTTGCCTTTGTACAAAAAACAGGAAAAGTCATTAGTATTTCAGAAGCAGATTCATTAACCTATGCAGCTGCCGAATTACAATATACCAATAACGATTGCGCTGCGGCCATCAATTCATTCAACAATTATCTCAGCAAATATCCGCAGGGCGCCTACACTTTGAATGCTAACTTTTACAAAAGCGAATGTTATTCAAAAAATAAAGATTGGCAAAATGCTGTGACAGGTTACGAAGCCGTTTTAAACGAAGGCACCAGCCCTTTTGCAGAAAGGTCTGCATTTGCGGCTGCAAGAATTTTTTATTTTGAATTGAAAGACTATCAGCAATCAAAAACCTATTTTTCAAAGTTGCTGGAATTATCGACCACTCCAGAAAACCAGCTTGAAGCCTTACGGGGTTTAGTAAGAAGTTATTACCAAACCAAAGATTTTGCAGAAGCCAATAATATCGCCAAAGAATTACTTACCAAAAAAGGAATCAGTACCGACGATAAGGCAATTGCCAACCTGGTATTGGGCAAATCATTGCAGGCAAACAACCAGTGTGAAGACGCCATTAAAGCATTCAAAGAGGTTTCCGCAGTCAACAAATCAGAATGGGGCGCAGAAGCGCGTTACGAAACAGCCAATTGTTATTACACACTTAACCAACTTAAAATCGCTGAAAAAGCAGCGCTTGAAGTAATAAAAGTTACCGGATCTTATGATTACTGGGTAGCCAAGGCCTACATTTTATTAGGTGATATTTACCTGAAGGAAAATGACTATTTCAATGCAAAAGCAACTTATAAAAGTGTAGCGGATAATGCTACTATACCGGAATTAAAAAAAGAAGCCCAGGATAAATTGAATGCAGCGATTGCAGAAGAACAGCAAAATTCAAAAGTAGAAACAACCCCTTCAGACAGTAAATAAAAATTCAACTACAAACAACACCAGATATGTTTAAAAAATTGATGATGAGGAATTCTTTAAATAAAACAGTCATTATTTTGCCGCTGTGTTTTTTGTTTACTGCATTACATGCGCAGGACACTACCAGAAGGCAAACCATACAGATTACTTCTTCATATAAACCTTCATTGCGCAATACGGTAAAAATTAATTTATATGCTTCGCCGGTTTCCCCGGATACTTCACACCCGCGGCTTGCCTATTATATTCCACCTGAAAATTTATTTTTCGCCTATCAGCCTGTTTCCTTAAAGCCTCTTTCTTTACAGGCAGATACTTCATTAAAACTCGGTGATCGCAATCAATTAAAAGTTGGTTATGGTAATTTGTCGACTCCTTATGTTTCCGGCGCTTTTAGTTTTGGCGACGGCAAACATAATTTAGGCAACATTTACGGCAATTATATTTCTTCACGGGGAAAGATCAAAAACCAGGATTTTGGCGAATGGAATGTGAAAGGAACCGGAAGTCTATTTTCAGAAAAGAATGAAACCTATGCCGGCGTTGAATTTGCTCAGCATGAGTATTACCAGTATGGCTACGATCATGCTTTACATAATTTTGCAAAAGACAGCCTTAGGAGAAGTTACCAGGATTTTTCTGCAAGTGTCGGCTTTAGAAATATTGCGCACAATGATCTCGGAATTAACTATGATCCGCATTTGGAGGTACACGAATTTTCAAGAGAAAATAAAGCAACTGAAACTACATTGATGGTAAACCTGCCTGCAGAAAAAAGATTTTCAGATGCGGTTTCTTTTAAAGTAGAAGCGCGCGGAAATTTTGATAAATACCAGCTAAAAAATTCTTTAATTTCAGCTACAAATAACCTGTTTGAGCTGGCTCCTGAATTGGTTTATTACAGCGACATGTTTACTTTTCATGGCGGCCTTACTCCTTCATGGAATAACAATACGCTGGCTGTTTTACCTAATATTTACGCTGAAGTACAATTACAACAAAATGCTTTGATGGTGCAAGCCGGCTGGGTTGGAAAATATATTGCTAACAGTTTCCGCACGTTAAGCCATGAAAATCCATACATGCGTGATCCGTCCTTTTTAAATAATACCAAAGAGATACAATATTATGGAGGGATAAAAGCCACTGTTGGCAAGCACTTTAACTTTAATGCAAGAGCAGCCGTTATTTCATATACGGATATGCCATTGTTTGTAAACGACTCAACCTACGGTAATGCGTTTGTACTCACCAATGAAAGCAAATTAACCAATCTGCAAATTCATGGTGATATGAATTTTATCAGCCAGGATAAATTTACTGCGTCTGCGGGCTTAGATCTTAACAGCTACACGGGCTTGCATGATAATGCAAAAGCATGGGGATTATTTCCATTAAAACTTACCGGTTCTTTAAGATGGAATGCCTTTAAAGAACTAATCATCAAAAGTGATTTGGTTGCCTTCTCAGGTGCTAAAGCCTTGTTGAAAGATGGAACCGAGAAAAACATGAAAGGCGGTACAGACCTGAGTGCCGGAGCAGAATTTAAACTAAACAAGCGATTCAGTGTATGGCTTGATTTTGATAATATTCTTAACAGCCAATATGAACGCTGGAATAATTATCCTGTTTATGGGTTCCAGGTTATAGGTGGCGTCCTGGTTCATTTTTAAGTAAATTCTTTTCAATTCCATCTAAATAAATTACAGATATTTGTGCTCATGCAGGATCTTATTACTTCATTTATCATTCAATCAAAGGAATGCAAACTACGTGATATAGGTAGGTTTAAAGTAGTAAACACCTCTGCAGAAGTTGATATAGCCAATAAAAAAATGAACCCCCCGGCGACAGAAATTATTTTTTCCGGCAGAGAGGAAAAAATTTCGGATGGGTTGGTAAAATACGTATCAGATAAAAAGAATATTACTGTTACAGAGGCCCTGGATGAACTTAAAAAATGGTGTGCCGCCTCTAAAGAAAAATTGAAAAACGGCGGGGAAATTTCGCTGGAGCCTTTAGGAGTTTTAAGAAGGGAAACTTCAGGAATCATCTTCGTTCAAAGTAGAAATAGCATAGAGTTTTTTGAACCTGTTGAGGCAGAACGCGTCATTCATATATACAGTGAACATGCAGTACTGGTAGGCGACAGGGAAACCACTTCTTCTGCAATGAACCAGTATTACCAGGAAGAAGCAAGTGCTGAAAAAAGCAATAGCTGGAAGATTTTTGCAATTATTTTTTTAGCCATTGGGTTGTTCCTGTTATTCCTTCATTTTTATGGAAATTCATTCTCATTATCTACCATAGGAAATCAACACAAAGTAATTCCTGCTGCACCGCCAAATACTTATACAAACCAATAGTTTTTAAGATTGTTCATCCCGATTAATTTAATATAAATGATTGTTTACACATCATGCCCCAACTGCGGAGATAAAAAAATTTCCATAGTTCTTTCTGCAAAAGATTACACGGTATCAGGCGAACAATTTGAAATATGGGAATGTAAAAATTGTACACAAAGATTTACACAAAATATTCCTGAAGCAAATGAAATTAGCCGGTATTACCAATCTGAAAATTACATTTCACATAGTGACACTGCAAAAGGTTTAGTAAACAATCTTTATCATAAAGTAAGAAAGCGTACACTCGTTAAAAAAAGAAAGCTGATCGAGAACACAACCGGGAAAACAAAAGCAAACATTCTTGATGTAGGAGCCGGAACGGGCGCATTTTTAAATGCCATGAAGAATGCAGGATGGAGTTGTACCGGAATTGAACCGGATGAAACAGCCAGAAAAAAAGCGCTTGAATTGTATGGGCTTGATTTAAAAGAATCAAAGGAACTTTTTTCACTTCCTTCCAAAGCCTTTGATGCTATTACGATGTGGCATGTATTGGAACATGTACACGAACTACATTCTTATGTGGAACAGTTGAAAAATTTATTAACCACCGATGGCAAATTAATTATTGCCGTACCCAATTATACTTCTGCAGATGCAAAAATGTATGGTGAGTTTTGGGCCGCTTATGATGTTCCACGCCACCTTTATCACTTTTCGCCAAAAGCAATGAAAACTTTATTACATGCTCATGGATTAAAAGTTGAAACCATGAAACCCATGTGGTACGATAGCGTGTACGTAAGCCTGTTAAGTGAAAAATATAAAACCGGAAAATCAAATCCTGCAAAAGCTTTTATTAACGGAATGACCTCTAATGTTGAAACTGTTTTCAACAAAACAAAATGCAGTTCCTTAATCTATATTGCTTCATTAAAATAAAAATCCGGCTTTTTTATTTGTTTACTGCAGACAAGTCTTTTACAGCTAAAAAAAAACTGAAATAACAAAGCAGTTTCGTTTCGCAGGAACGTTTTGTACCGATCACTTCTCAGCCACAAATTTTGCAACGCTAATAAATTGTCTTTGTAAAGAAAGTGTATCTCCTATTATGAGATAATGATTTGTTTTTGCCAAGGCATCAAAATATTTTCTTTCAAAATCAATACCCTGGCATAAAATATTGGTACGAACCATTTCCCCAAAAGAAATCTCATTACTATTTCCCAGGGAATAATTACCGGAAAACAAATTGCATCCACCATTTCCGGTTACAGTGCTATTACTTTTAAGAACCATGAACATTTCTTTTTGTGATCCGTTATCAGGAATTTTTGTGCCGGATAATTCTATAAGCTTCCAATGTATATTTTGAAGTGGTACCTGGTAATACGCCACCCTTTTTTCTTTTGTGCAGGCAAGGTTTTTATTTAACGAAATATGATTGATTGCTAATGGCAGAAATCCAATAAAAGCAGCAAATACTATTTTCATCTTTTATACATTTAACTTTTTGGGGGATTTTTTCCATATTTTTTATGAATATGTTTATATTCACTTTTAATAACATCTTATGGCCAAAAAAAGAAAGCTTCTTTCTCCCATAACTATATTGATGATTGTGATTGTAATAGCTGCAGGTGCCACCTGGTTTGTACCTGCAGGAAAATACAACACGCTTTCTTACAGTGATCATGACTTCAAATATAATACCGATTCAGGGGCCATTAACCTGCCTTTTAACAAACAAACTCTTGACAGCCTTTCTATATTTATTTCTCCGGAAAAATTTTCTTCGGGTTCTATCCGAAAGCCGGTAGCCGTTCCGGGTACTTTTCATTTGATCCCAAAAAATTCACAAGGTGCCATTGATATTCTCCAGGCGCCAATAAAAGGAATTATTGATGCAGTAGAAATCATTTTGTTTCTTTTGATCATCGGAGGATTTATGAATGTATTTCATGAAACGGGAGCCATTGTAAAAGGACTGACCTCTCTTTCATACAGTATGAAAGGTAAAGAAGCCTGGCTGCTCATCATTCTCACTTTCTTATTTTCTTTTGCGGGCGCATCCTATGGAATGGCGGAAGAAGCGCTGGTATTTTACCCGGTTTTGGTTCCTTTGTTCTTAGCTGCAGGTTACGACCTCCTGGTTCCCGTTCTTGTTATTTTTGGCGGGACACAATTAGGTACTTTATCCTCTTTTACCAATCCTTTCTCTACCATTATTGCTTCCAATGCTGCAGGTGTAAACTGGACTGATGGCTTAACAGAGCGTATTTTAATGTTTATTATTTCTACAGCAATAACGATTTGGTACCTGGTGCGTTATGCACAAAAAGTAAAAAGGGATCCCACAAAATCTATCGTTTACAAAGTAGATGGAGAAGTGAAATCGCCGTATGAAAATATAAAAGAAACAAGCGTATCAGAACCTTTGTCTGGCAGAAACATACTTTTGCTAATACTTTTTCTTTCCACTTTTTTAATTATGATCGCAGGGGTTGTTTGGTTCGATTGGTGGCTGATCGAAATGTCGACTATGTTTTTTGGCGCTTCACTTTTAATCGGCGTTATCACCCACACCAAAGAAAGCGAGTTCATAAAACAATTTATAAAAGGAGCAGAAAGTTTATTGGGCGTTGCTTTTATCGTAGGTGTGGCACGCGGCGTCACTATCGTTTTAAATGAAGGACATATCAGCGATTCAATTTTATATTATTCTGCCAAAATGGTTAGTGGGATGCCTCCTACTCTTTTCATTGTGGTGCTATTAATTTTATATATGGTCTTCACCTTGTTCATTGCTTCATCATCAGGAATGGCAGTGCTTACTATGCCGATCATTGGTGGCCTTGCGGTAATTGTAAATGTACCGGGAAGAGAAATCGTAAATACTTATTTATTCGGAATGGGCATCATGGGGTTTCTTACCCCCACAGGATTGATTTTGCCTTCTCTCGCTTTAGTAAATGTAAGTGTAAAAGCCTGGTGGAAATTTATTTATCCGTTGCTGATCCTTCTTTTTATTGTTTGCACGATTTTTTTAATCGTTGGCATATATATAAAATAATTTGAAAATAGATTTCACATTTATGTGTAATTTAAGGTGCAATATTTGCGGCAGTTGTTTTAAAAGAAAAAGTTATGAAAACAACAAAATATCAACCCTTTTTAAAGTTCTTTTTCCTGGGCATTTTCATCAGCATCACCAGCACAGTTTTTTTAAGTTGTTCCTCTTCCAAAAAAGCGGAAAAACTAAATGTTGAAGATATCAGAAGTATGATCAATGCACAAAGGTTCACTTTTGTGGCTGAAAGAGTAAATCCGTTACGTGGAAGTTCCCGCATCCTTACAAGCAATTACGACGTAAAGGTGAAAAAAGATACCATTATTTGCTATCTCCCTTATTTTGGACGTGCTTACCAGGCACCTATTGATCCTTCAAAAGGTGGAATTGATTTTAAATCCTTCAACTATACGTACAACGTAACTTTAAAAAATAACGACGAATGGCAGGTTTATATTGATCCAAAAGATTATACCGATGTGCAGCAGTTATACTTTCAAATTTTCGGCAACGGAACAGCTACTTTGAATATAATAAGTACTAACCGGGATGCCATCTCGTTTTATGGTCATATTGAAAAAATTAACGACTAAATTTATCTATGGATCAGCAAACCGGGAAATATATTTTAATTATAGGAATTGTTATTGTTGCCATAGGAATATTAGTTTATTTTTTTCATGATTATTTGAGGTGGATCGGCAGACTACCGGGCGATATAAGAATTGAAAGGGAGAATTTTCGTTTTTATTTTCCATTGGCAACCATGATCATTTTAAGTCTACTGGCAACACTCATTATCAATATTTTTAAACGATTTTTCTAAGTTTTTCAAATGGAATATTTTGTTGAAAAAGGCTCGGTAGTTAGAAAAATCTGGGGCAAAAGTGATACGGTACTTTTTATTTTTGCCGGCTCTGCAGCAGAGTTTGCCTTAAATAAAGCTGTTGATTGGCTTTACTTCACCGGGAGGCTTCCTGCCGATCCTTTGGGAAGGTTATTCTCGACAGTTTCTTATGCGCGAAAAATAATTTTTGCAGAAAATGAAGCAGCTTTAAAAATCATAGATTCAATTTACGGCATTCACAAAGTAGTGGAAAATAACCGCGCCAAAGCCATTCCTGACTGGGCTTACAGGGATGTACTTTATATGCTGATTCATTATTCTATCGCTTCTTTCGAATTGCTGGAAAGAAAATTAACACCGGAAGAAAAAGAAGAAGTGTATAATGTTTTTTATCGCTTCGGGCAACGGATGAAATTAAAAGGACTTGCACAAAATCACACTGAATGGCTACTGCAAAGAGAAACTGATATGCAAAACGACCTGTTAAAAAGTGCTTGGACTGTTGACCTTTTCAGGCAATACAAAAAACATTTGGGTGCTTTACGTTATTTTGTTTTGACAGAAGGAGAAAAACTGATTATTCCTGAACGAGTAAGAAAATTACTTGGCTTCAGCAAATTCTCAGTTCTCACTTTTATCGTTCCTGTTTACAAATTCAGCCGAAAACTTCATTTGGATTCACCCATCAAAAAGCTTCTGCTCCCACAAAAGTACGACAGGGAAATAGCAGCATTGGACATTGTTTAGCTGCTACTGACCTAATTCTGGCATAATAATTTCAACTGAAAATTATTATTAATCTTAAATTAAAATACTATGGCTAAATATGGAGATAAAACAGAAAAAAAAGTGCACAAAGCCTTGCA
>DAHXOZ010000006.1 GCA_027364635.1 bacterium
AAAAAAAGCTATCGCTCAAATTCCCGGAGTTATAAGTTCGCATGACTTGCATGTATGGTCATTAACATCCGGGTTAAATGCATTAAGTGTGCATGTAGTTATTAATAAAGAAGCAATCCCCGATGAAACATTAAAGCTCATTACAGATAAACTAACCAAAGGTTTTACAATTGCACATACTACGATTCAGATTGAAAGCGAAAATTATATTTCATTACAACTTAATTTTTTATGTGATTAATAACAAACACTATTCTTCTTCACCGGCATTTGTAATTATTGCCATGAGATAGAATGCGCCATTAGTAACAATTTTTGAATTGTCCGGAACATTTTCAAGAGCGGTCACTTCTGTATAGCCGCCGTTTGTGATTCCTTTTTTTACTCTTATCCGTTCAAAATTAAATGAGGGCTCTCCATTTTCTTTTGATGAATTACTATGAGCGCTGTCCTGTATTTGTATAAAAATATAGTCACTGCCGCTAAAGCTTACCACTGCATTGGAAAGAACAGCGGTTGATAAATTATTGCCAATGTTTATCAATCCAATCACATTCATGCCTTCAATTAGTTCCTTTACAGGATTGTTTATTTCTGCATGAACAGGAATTGTTTTTGTTTCATTTTCAAATGCGCTTCCTATAGAATAAATTTTTGCACTAAAGGTCTTACCCGGCAAATTGGTAAGCGTGAAATCCACATTTTGATCAATTTTGACTTTTGGTAAATCCTGTTCATACACAAAAAGATCAAGATGTAAATGAGAGTTATCCACTATCTGCATGAAGGTAGTGGAAGGGTCAACAGTTAATCCCAAATTAACATTGACCTTAGCAACATTTCCGTTGATAGGACTTCTCACACTTATTGAAGATGTAATATTGTCTGCAGAAATAGATGAAGCATTCATGCCAATTAAACTGAACTGGCTTTGCAGTGAGTTTACTCTTGCAACTAATGATTTGTAATTTGATGTTGCCTCCTGCACTACTCTCTGAGCGTTTACATTTTCTTTGGCAAGCTCCTGCTGACGTTCATAATTTGCTTTAGACAAACTTAACTGCGCCTGCGCTTCCAAATAATCCTGTTGCATCTTTATAAATTCAGGATTAACTATTGTAGCGAGCTTCTGCCCTTTGCGTACATTATCGCCCTCCTGTACATAAATTGATTTAATAGTTCCACCCAAAGGGGAAGTGATGGTGGCTTTGCTTTGCGGTGGCACACTTAAAAAACCAGTAGCTTTTAAAACATCAGCAAGATTTTTTTTCTCAAAACTGCCTAACTGAATGTTGATAGCCTTGTATTGTTTTTGCGATATGGCCACTTCCTTTGCCACGTCTGCTGATTCGGTATCTGTAGCTTTTACAGATGTTGTATCCATTGTTGTGCCTCCTGTTTTATTTGTTTCTTTAGAAGCGTCTGACTTAGCTCCACAGGAAATAATAGATACAGAAAGAAAGGTTAGCAGAATAAAGCCATAAATTTTGGGGATCATTTTATTAAATAAATATTTCATTGTTTTTAATTTGATAGTCTTTTTAAATTCCATTACTATTTTATTTTAGATTATGTTTCAGTTACTGTTTCTATGCTGTTATTTTTTTTATTTTTTTTCCCGGAAAATAGAATATAGAGTGCCGGTAAAACGATCAGGGTTAAAGCTGTTGCAGAGAAGATGCCGCCAATAACTACTGTAGCTAATGGTCGTTGTACTTCAGCTCCCTGTGAAGTGGCAAGCGCCATGGGTAAAAATCCCAAGGCAGCGAGAAACGAGGCCATTAACACGGGCCGCAGAATAGCTCTTGTACCGTGTATCACTCTTTCTTTCACATCTGCCATTCCTTCCTTTTGAAGCTTGTTGAAATAATTGACAAGTACAATTCCGAACAGAACTGCTACTCCGAAAAGAGCAATAAATCCAACACCCGCACTAATACTAAAGTTTATCCCACGCATCCATAGAGCGAATACGCCGCCGATTGCTGAAAAGGGAATGGCGGTATAAATGAGCAATGCCTGCTTTACAGAGTCAAAGGCTGCGTACAATAATAAAAATATCAGCACGAGTGCGATCGGTACGGCTATCATTAAGCGTTGAGTGGCTTTAACGAGATTTTCAAACTGGCCGCCATAAGTATAATAATATCCTGTTGGAAGTTTTACCTGTTCCCCTAACTTTCTTGAAATCTCTTCCACCACAGATTTTACATCCCTTCCACGTACATTAATACCAATCACAATTCTTCTCTTTGCATCTTCCCTGCTTATTTGTGCAGGCCCGTTTACATAATCAATTGTGGCTACTTGTTTAAGTGGGATTTGCCCTCCACTAGGTAAAGGGACAAAAAGATTACGTACATCTTCAATGTCTTGCCTTTGTGCTTCACTTAACCGTACTACTAAATCGAATTTTCGCTCATTTTCAAAAACAGTACCTGCTTTTTCTCCGGCAAAGGCTGTGCGAAGAATGCGATTCAAATCCTGGATATTTAAACTGTATTGGGCAACGCGGTCACGATTATAAGCCACAGTAATCTGTGGTAAACCCGTCACTTTTTCTACCTGTGGAGAAGCGACTCCTTCGACTGTTTCAATTACTTTAGCAGTTTTGTCTGCATAAAAAGCAAGCGAGTCAAGATTTTCGCCGAAAATCTTAACAGCTATATCCTGTTTTACCCCGGTCATCAATTCATTAAAGCGCATTTGTATTGGCTGAGAGGCTTCGAAAGACACTCCGGGAATTACTCTAAGTGCTTTCAGCATGGTGTCTTGTAAAGTTTCCCTGCTGTGTGCTGTTGTCCATTCTTTTTGGTCTTTTAAAATAACAGTAATGTCACTGGCTTCGGGCGGCATTGGGTCAGTAGGAATTTCCGCACTGCCGGTTTTACTAACTACTTCTTTTACTTCAGGGAAACGAAGTAAAATCGTTTCTACCTGTTTATTATTATCAAGGCTTTGAGACAGGGATGAACCTTGCGGCAAAATAGAACTAAAAGTAAAATCGCCCTCTTCAAGTGTTGGAATGAACTCTCCGCCTAATCTTGAAAAGATGAAAACTGTTGCTATTAGAAATAATACAGCAATTCCGATTACCGCGAATTTTCTCTTAATAGCAAAATTGATCAGCGGCCTATATCCTCTTTGAAATAAATCCATCAGCTTGTCACTAAAATTCTTTTTATGCGTAGTTTTTTTGCTAAGCACTAAAGAGCTCATCATCGGAATGTAGGTAAGTGAAAGTATCAATGCACCAATTACTGCGAATGAGACGGTCATGGCCATAGGGCCAAACATTTTTCCTTCAATACCAACAAGGGTCAAAATAGGAATGTAAACTATTAGAATAATAAATTGTCCGAAAGTAGAGCTGCTGGCTACACTGGAAGCAGACTCATATACCTCGCTGTTCATTTGCTCTGCTGTAAGCATACCAGCGCCCTTGTGATGCCGGTGGCTTTGTGTAATTCGGTGCAGCACTGCTTCAACAATAATTACAGCGCCATCCACTATTAATCCAAAATCCAAAGCGCCAAGTGACATAAGATTTCCTGAAACATGAAATAAATTCATTAGGATAACCGCAAACAACATAGCGAGGGGAATAACCGAGGCTACTAAAAGCCCTGCTCTAAAATTCCCAAGAAGAAGAACCAACACGAAAATTACGATCAACGCACCATCTAAAAGATTGCTTTCGACTGTTGCTATACTTTTATTAACCAGTACAGTACGGTCAAGGTAAGGCTCAATTCTAACCCCTGCTGGTAAAGATTTCTGAATATCCGGCAGTTTATTTTTTATGGCTTCCACTACATCAGCGCTGTTTGCGCCTTTTAGCAGCATTACTACGCCGCCAACAACTTCTCCTTCTCCATTGCGTGTCATAGCGCCGTAACGAATGGCGCTTCCAAATTGAACAGTTGCCACATCCCGAATAAGAACGGGCGTTCCGTTAGGATTTGTTTTTACAACTATTTTACCAATATCTTCCAAAGAGGTAACCAAACCCAACCCGCGTATAAAATAAGCATTGGGTTTTTTATCTATGTAAGCCCCGCCCGTATTTTCATTATTTTTTTCCAATGCATCAAACACCTGTGGTATGGTTATATCCATACTCTTTAGCTTGATAGGATCAATGGCCACTTCATATTGTTTTAACAAGCCGCCAAAGCTGTTCACCTCTGCAACACCCGGCGTTCCTAAAATTCTTCTTGCTACCACCCAGTCCTGCAATGTTCGTAAATCGGATGCACTGTATTTATTTTCATATCCTTTGTCAGGACGAATCACATATTGATAGATTTCCCCTAACCCTGTACTTACGGGCCCCATTTCGGGTGTACCGGTACCTGGTGGTATTTCTCCTTCAGCCTCTTTAATTCTCTGGGCTACCAGTTGCCGTGCAAAATATATATCTACATTGTCTTTGAATACAATAGTAATTACTGATAGTCCAAAACGGCTAATGCTCCGGATTTCAACTAAGTCAGGCAGTGTAGCCATGCTGCGTTCTATAGGGAAAGTCACAAATTGTTCAACTTCCTGAGAAGCAAGGGTAGGGCTCGTTGTAATAACCTGTACCTGATTGTTGGTAATGTCAGGCACTGCATCAATAGGAAGCTGGGTTAATGAATAGGTTCCATAGATGATTAATGCTATGGTGAAAAGGCCGATTGCAAATTTATTTTTTATTGAGAATTGAATGATTTTATTGATCATACTTTAAGGAATTAATATTTAGTCACGAGCTGGTAGTATCTAATGATTATAGCTATAATTGCGCCTATCATTAAAATGGACAGGAGGATTATAGTAATAGTCCTGATAACCCTGAACCTGGGCCGGGAAGAAACTCTGCGTTTCTTTTTACTAAATTTTGTGGTCAAAATTGGCGTATGTAAAAAATGAAACAGGATTGCCTGTTTAAGCAAATAAAAGAATAAGCTTTATGTAAGAATATTACGCCAATTGAGGTGGTTGCCAGATAGACAATGAAATCTCTTTAATAAAGGATGAATAGAAGGTGTTATACCTTTTTATTAATTCAGGTTTAACAGGAATTAATTTCGCTATTTTTTGGGGAACAGGAAAACCAGCACAACAAGTGCAAATACAAAATGGTGAGCAGGCATCTTTGGTTGTACGGTTCGTCTGTTGATGATTTGATTTTTGTATTTCTGTTTTTACTTTACTCATAGCCTTAGCTCCATCAGCACAGGGTATTATGCTCATCGCCAAAACTATAACCGCTAATATGAAAGCTAAAAATTTCACGGGTGCAAAAATAGTCTTTTACTTTAAATAAATTTTCCAGAAAAGCAAAATATTGAAAATTGCTATTAAAAGCAATCTTTTCTTAAAAATATTTATTTTGGGGAACAGGCAACAAATTAACTTTTTACAAACTCAATTTTATGCCTGCATTATAGACAAATCCTTCCAAGGCTGCATAGATATATTTAAAGATCGGGTTAGTAATTGTTCCGGTGTAATGGCTCTCAAATTTTGTTGATCAGCTAAACTAATTGCTGCTTTTTGCTTAATAAAACTCAAGAACCAGCAAGCGCATGGCTTTTTTTATTTCTGTTTTCATTGCTGTTTATTGGTGCTTTTAGCCCGGAAAGTTTTTAAATAACCCAAATAATTTCGACCAGGCTATTTCATATACAGTTCAATTTTTTACCCAACACAAGGCTTTATCTTTTTCATCTAACTCAAAGAAATTAATTTCTGCCTTAATGAAAGGCCTTATTAAACGTAAAATCAAATAATGCCATTTTTTTTCACAGACCAGTACTATTTTTTCATAACAGCCGATGTGTTGCAGATCAAATTTTACATCATCCCAAAATGCTTTCATCTGGTATTCTTCAAAACTTACTATTTCAAAATACCAACAAATCTTCTTAAATTTTTTTAAAGCATTTGTTATAACCGGCAATAATTTTTTATAATCAGCATCAGTTAACTTATCAAATGCTCTTGTTGCGATGATGTTTCCTTTTGTTTCTGCTAAAACTTGTATCATAAAGATTTTTTTAAGTGATTAAGAGTTGTAAAATGCATGTACCACTTTACTAATGGTACATGCAATTAAGGCTGCTTCATTTGCTGTGCTCCATGATATGCATGGCAAGCCTGTTTGCATTTAGCTGTTAGCACAATCTAAAAGCTTTGGATGAGAGCTTTATGCTTGTACCCTGGTGATCTCTATTTTACTGGGTTTCCATTTTATTAAAATTAAGTGTGAAAAAATGATATAGTTGTTACTGATCACTTTTGTCAATATTATTATCCGTGTTTTTTATCTTGTTCTTCCATTGCATATACCATTTTCTACGTTCTAACGACAACAAAAAATAAATCATTAAAGATGCAGTTATAGCAATGAAAAACATATCTAACCCTATGGCTACACCTACAGCAGCGGTACACCAAACAGTAGCTGCTGTAGTTAAACCATGTGAAGACTTTGAGTCCTTGTTCCGGTAAATAATTCCGGCTCCCAGAAAGCCAATACCTGTTACGATGTTTGCTACTATTCGCGAAATAGAAGTAACATCATCGTCAATGTTTTCCGCAATAGCAGTAAACAGGGTTGCTCCTAAACACACTGCTGCATAGGTTCTTATACCCGCATCTTTTCCCTGTCTTTCCCGGTCCAGGCCAATGAATAAGCCTAAACCAAATGCTACAATAAGTTTGGGAATAATGATTAATTCAAATTCTATATTCATTTTAGAAGATTTAAAATGATTAGGTTTTAATTATATCTATTTAGCCAATGCCTATTCCTCCTCTTCTGTATTGTGCATTTTAGAAAGTAAATCATAAGCCCCGTTCGTAACTACTTTGCTTTCCATATTAAAGTTGGAAGGCAATTGCACACCGGTAAAACCGTTTTCAGTAACGGTGATGCCAATTTCAATTTTTCTGAATTTTATATGTTCATCAGCAGTACTATCCTGGCCTTTCGTATTTTGCCCAACTTCTGCATTTGATTTGTCTTCATCCAGAATAAAAATATAATTTTTGCCGCCAGCCTGAACAACTGCCTTTTGTGGTAAGGCGGTAGTTTGGGAAGCGCCAATTTCTATGATTGCATTAATAAACATGCCCGGTATAAGAGAAGGCGCCGGATTGATTAACCGGCCACTTACAAGAACGGTTCTGTCGGCATCAATATCTTTACCAATCAAAAATATTTCTGCTATGCGTTCTACACTATCCCCTGTGGCTTTAAAGCGTATTTTCTGATTCATCTTTATTTGGGACAGATCCTTTTCAAACACTTTTACTTTTACCAGTATGTTTTTGGTATTGGCCATATCTGCAAGTACTTCATTAGGGCCAACATATTTTCCTACATTAGAATAAACATGCGTTATGTATCCGCTAATCGGCGCGTGAATGCTCACACGTGATGTAAAGTTGCCGGACTTTACACTTGCCGGATTAATATTTGCCAACCGCAGTTTAGATTTCAAACCCTCAACACGGGCAACCATAGTATTATATTCGCTACCGGCTCTTTGCAAAGATTTCCGGGCTGCAATATTTTCTTTTACCAATTCTTCCTGGCGCGACATATCTTGTTTCAGAAAAGATAACTGGCTGCTGCTTTCCATATAATCCTGCTGCATTTGTAGAAATTCAGGATTTTCTATTACAGCAATCACCTCTCCCTTTCTTAAATATTTACCTTCTATTACCGGCGTGCTTTTTATAATACCGCCGTAATGTGCTGTAATGCTTATGAACTGATTGGGCGGCACATCCAAGGTGCCGGACGCTTTTATGTAACTACCCAAATTGGTCATGGAAACATTACCCAATTGAACATTTGCATTGTTGTATTGGTCTTGTGAAAATTCTACCAAATTAGGGTCTTGTATTTCTGTTACTACCGCTTTTTCTTCTGTTTTGGCGGTGCAGGCTGCAAACAATATGGTGATGGCGAATAAACTTTTATACATTATTTTATACATGCTATTTCTATTTTAATTTTTTTTAAAGACCGGAAATTAATTCCAGTTCTATTGCGGTTAAGTTATATTGATTAATTACTTCTATGTATTGACGGCGGACATTGTTGGCATTGTTTAAAGATTGGGATAATTGATAATAATCAATTTCACCTGCCTCAAATGCTCTTTGAGATTTGTTGATAAGCAATTCTGCCTGTGGCAAAGCGGTTTTGCGGAAATAGCCGATTTGTATCTGAAGCCTTCTTAAATCTGAAAGAAGCAAGGTGCCTCTTTGGGAAAGACCGAAATAAAATGCCTGTACTTCTGCTTCACGTATCTGCATATTTATTTCCGCAGCACGTATTTTCGCCTTTTGTGGTTTGGCAAAAAGGGGAATACTGATTCCTGCTTCAATGCCCTGGAACCGCTTACCTGCACCATAGTATTTTTCCCCTCCATTTTTTGGATGATTGCCCACTAATGACTGATTAAAGTATCCTACGCTAAAATCCGGAAGAAGCCTGGCCTTCTGCACCTTTATTTCTTTTGCCGCTACTTCTATCTGGCTGCGCAATGATTGCAATACCGGATTGTTTCCCAGGATAGAGCTATCCAAACTTAATAACACTGTTTTCTCTTTCAACACGCTATCCTCAATACCTGTGATAGTGGTATCATTCATATACTTGCTTAAGAGTTTTAAGTTCGTGTTGATGTACTCATCTACCTGTTGCCGTTGGGCAATGGCTTCCTGCAATTGGGTGTTGGCATTGTATTTTTCCAGAATATTCGTTTCACCGGTATTAAACCGGATCTCAGCAGCTTTTAAAACCCGTTCATACAAAGTGATTAAGGTATCTGCCAATTTTCGCTGTTCATTCCTGTAAAGCAATTGGTGATAAACATTCTTTACCTGAAAGGCTATCTGGCTCTGATAAATCTTCAGTTGAGAACGGCTGGCGCCTATAGAGGCATCTGCAAGTTCTTTAAGCCTTTTTAGGTAAACAGGATTTGGAATGTTTTGGGTAATGGTAATGTTATTGTCGTAAGGTATCGGGCTATTGTACTGCCCGTAAGTGAGGTTGATATTGGTTTTACCGATATCTCCTGTACTTCCTTTTAACGTTTGCTGATATTCGACACCCAGATTTCCTACTCTCATATTTGGATTAGCACTTAGAGAATTGGTTACTGCTGTCTGCAAATTCACTTTATTACTGACAGGGCTTTGTGCGTAGGAATAATTGGTACTACCCAACAATAAAAACAATATGGTTATGATAGTAGGAATTGTGGACTTTCTTCTCCTTATCTTTATTTTTTCAAACATGGTATAAAGCACCGGCAATACAATGAGCGTTAAGAATGTCGCTGTTATCAATCCACCTATAACAACAGTAGCCAAAGGCTTTTGAACTTCTGCACCGGCACCATGTGATAATGCCATTGGTAAAAACCCTAACGAAGCAACAGTAGCAGTCATTAATACAGGCCGTAGCCTTGTTGCGGTACCTGTAAGAATAATCTTGTTCAAATTACGCATACCATTCTTTTTTAGCTGGTTAAACTCACTGACCAGCACAATTCCGTTTAGCACAGCTACCCCAAACAGTGCAATAAATCCAATACCTGCGGAAATACTGAAAGGCATTCCTCTTAGCCATAATGCGAATATGCCACCTATAGCAGATAGGGGAATGGCTGTAAAAATTAATAAGGAATATTTGATAGAACCAAAAGCAAAATATAGTAATAAAAGAATCAGGCCCAGCGCTACCGGAACGGCAACAGATAATCGTTTATTAGCTTCTTCCAGGTTTTTGAACTGGCCGCCATAAGTAATGAAATAGCCCGTGGGCATTTTTATTTTCGCATCAATCTTTTGTTGCATTTCTTTTACCACCGAAGCAATATCCCTGCCTCTTACATTGAAGCCAACGATAATTCTTCGCTTACCATCTTCTCTCTGAATTTGGTTAGGGCCTAATTGAAAGCTTATATTCGCAACCTGTTCCAATGGAATATTTTTTCCGTCTTTGGTGGTAACAAAAAGCCTTTTTACATCATCTATACTTTGGCGTTCTGCTTCCTGAAGGCGTACTACCAAATCAAATCGCTTTTCTCCTTCAAATACAGTACCGGCAACACCACCTGCAAATGCGGTGTTAATTGCCTGGTTAATGTCTGAAACATTCAATCCATACTGAGCAATTTTATCACGATTGAGTTTGATAGAAATCTGTGGCAGTCCGGTTAACTGTTCCAGGTATAAATCCTCCGCACCTTTTACCGTTGGAACGATAGCGCCTATTTTTTTTGATAATTCTGTTAATACCTGCAGGTCTTCGCCAAATATTTTAATACCCACATCTTGTTTAACACCTGATAATAATTCATTGGACCGCAATTGGATTGGCTGAGAAAACCCGAATGTAACACCCGGAATTACTTCAAGGCTTTTCTCCATCAGTTCAGTGAGTCCTTCCCGGGTCTCGGCGCTAGTCCATTCTGCTTTTGGCTTTAATATAACGGTTACATCAGCAGCCTCAATAGGCATAGGGTCTGTGGGTATTTCAGACGAGCCAATTTTGCCAATCACTTCTTTTACCTCCGGAAATGTTTTCATTAAAATATCAGAAGCCTGGGTTACTTTATCTATGGATTGGCTTAACGAACTTCCTGTGAGCAACCTGGTTTCAATAGCAAAATCCCCTTCATCCAGGGTGGGTATAAATTCGCCCCCAAGAGTAGAGAATACAACTAATGAAATAGCCAGAAGGCCTACTGCAATACCCACTACTAATAATCTCATTCGTAAAGCGCCTTTAATAAGTGGCTCATACCACTTTTGAACGCGAGCCATCATTCTATCAGAAATATTCTTTTTATGACTGATATTCTTACTTAAAAACAAAGAACTAATCATTGGCACATAAGTAACTGATAAAATTAAAGCGCCCAGGATAGCAAAAGAAACGGTCTCAGCCATTGGCCTGAACATTTTACCTTCCACGCCTACCAATGCAAGAATCGGTAAATAAACTATTAGAATAATAATTTGTCCGAAAGCCGCGGAATTCATCATTTTTTTTGATGCAGTACCCACTTCGCTATCCATTTCTGCCTGGGTTATTCTTCCCGCCTTTCGACGAGCGATATGATGCATGGTAGCTTCTACAATAATGACTGCACCATCCACAATTAATCCAAAATCTATTGCGCCAAGGCTCATAAGATTGCCGGTTACACCAAACACCTTCATTAAGGAAATAGCAAAAAGCATGGCTAACGGAATCACAGAGGCGACTATCAATCCTGACCGTACATTTCCAAGGAAAACGACCAGTACAAAAATTACAATTAATGCTCCTTCCAATAGATTTTTCTCAACAGTACTAATGGCTCTTGCTACAAATTCACTTCTGTCTAAAAATGGCTCTACAACAACTCCCTCCGGTAGGGATTTATTTATTTGAATCATTTTTTCTTTAACGCTGTTTACAACTGCACTCGCATTGCTTCCTTTTAACAACATTACAATACCACCTACCGCTTCTTTATCATTCCGGGTGAAGGCGCCATAACGATTAGCAGCACCAAATTTAACAGTGGCTACATCGCGGATGGTAACCGGAACGCCACTTTCTGTATTCTTTACTACAATTCTTTCAATGTCGCCCAGGTTTGTTATCAGGCCTTCACTTCTTATGAAATAAGCATTTGGTTTCTTATCAATGTAAGAACCACCGGTGTTTTGATTATTGTTTTCAAGCGCGGTAAATATGTCTGATATGGAAATATTGTAGCTCCTTACCCTGTCAATATTCAAAGCAATTTCATATTGCTTCAAATAACCGCCAAAGCTATTTACTTCCGCTATACCCGGGGTTCCTAACAATTGTCTTCTTACAATCCAATCCTGAATGGTGCGCAGGTCCATCGCATTGTATTTGTCTTCATATCCTTTTTTAGCATGTAACACGTATTGGTATATTTCACCCAAACCCGTGGAAATAGGAGCCATTTCCGGCAGGCCTAAGCCGGGCGCTATAGAATTTTTAGCTTCGGTTATCCGTTCTGATACTTGCTGGCGCGCCCAATAAATATCGGCATCATCATGAAATATTACCGTAACTACTGAAAGCCCAAAACGGGAAATGGAACGCACTTCCTCAATTTCAGGAATGGTTGCCATGGTCTGTTCTACGGGGAAAGAAATAAATTGCTCTACTTCCTGTGCTGCCAGCGAAGGGCTTATTGTAATAATTTGAACCTGGTTATTGGTAATGTCGGGGATAGCGTCTATTGGTAATTTTGAAGCGCTCCATGCCCCCCAAATAATAAGGGCGAGCGTAAAAATCCCTATAACCAGTTTATTTTTAATGGAAAAATCAATGATCTTATTTAGCATTTTTAAAGAGGGTTATTATTTAGTCACAAGCTCGTAGTATCTAATGATTACAGCTATGATTGCGCGTATCATCAAAATGGACAGGATGATTATAGTAATTGTTCTAATAATCCTGAACCTTGGCCGGGAAGAAACTTTACGTTTCTTTTTACTAAATTTTGTGGTCAAAATTGGCGTGTTGCAAAATGAAACAGGATTACCTGTTTAAGCAAATAAAAGAATAATCTTAGGGGAGAGTATTACGCCAATTTGGGTGGTTGCCAGACAGACAATGAAATTCCTTTAATAAAGGATGAATAGATGGTGTTATACCTTTTTTTTAATTCAGGTTTAACAAGAATTAATTTCGCTATAACCTGGGGAATGGGTGAATCCGTACAGCATGAACAACTGCAAATAGGAGGGCAGGTATCATTTAGCGGATTGTCATGCTGATAAGACGTTTTTGTTATCTCTGTCGTTGCCTTACTATTCATTGTATTTGCATCAGTACATGGCACTACGCTAAGTACTAAAATTACAAGAGCTAATATGGAGGCTATAAATTTCAAAGTTTTGCGAAGGTATATAATGTGATTTATAAAATGAAAATCAAATTTGAATGCAAGAGATTTTAATAAAACTTTATCAAAAATTTATTTATACACAACAGGATCGGTTAGTTTGCATCGGAGGACATTTTACAGAGCCATAACTACAGAAGACACAGCAATCACCCTCCTTCGGTTTTAAAACTGTTTCACAGTTGGTACACTTATAAAAATACTGGCAGGCATCCGTGGGCATAGTTTCTTCTTTTTGAAAACCGCAATCCGGGCAGGTAATTGTTGACTGTAACGTTATTGTTCTTTTCATTTATTTTAATTTTGTATGAGTTACTTTATATCCGGTTGAATTAATAGCCTTTGTAATTTCAGCAATATTTGTTTTTGAGTTGTCGAATTGAACCGTTGCATTCGCATTTTGATAGGATGCTTCCGACTTTAAAATTCCTTGCAACTTATTGACTTCGTAATTTACTTCTTCGGTGCAGCCTTCACAAGTCATACCGCTTATTTTAAATTCTGCTGATTGAATATTTGATTTTTCAACAAATACTATTTGCTTTTCAGTCTTTGGAAAAAATATTTTTGAGTAGTAGGGAAACGCAATCATTACGGCTGCAAAAATGGTTACCAGCAAGAGAAATGATTTTGATTGAACAAACTTTGATTTCTCATCTGTAGCACAACCACAATCATCAGGATTCTTTCGTTTTAATTTCAGATACCATGCCAATGCTAATGCAGCGACTGATAATCCGATTAAATAAGGTCTTGCAGGTTCTATCCATAAAAAGGTAGCTGCAATACTGCTGCTTCCGGCAAGTAATGCAACAACGGGGGTTATACAACAAAGGGAAGCAGCAATTGCTGAAAGAACGCCAGCACCTGTAAATGTACCGGATGATTTTATAGGTATCATAGTGTTTCCAATTTTTGAGTTTGCTGGTTAATGTATTTGAAGAAAGGATTTAAAATCTTTAGGTTTTCCCGTGTAAGGGTATAATAAATGGTTTGTCCTTCCCTTCTGGTTTCTACAACATTTCCATCCTTTAATTTCCGTAAATGTTGTGATACGGCCGGAATACTCATGCCTAAAATATCGGCGAGGTCGCAAGGGCACAATTCTTTTTCTTCTTCCAATAAATAAATAATTTTAAGCCTGGCTTCATTGCCCGCTAAAGCTAAAACGTTGGATAGCTGATTAAATGACTTTTGAGCCACTTTCAGCTTGTCTTTACAATTGTTTATTTGTTCCAAATCTGCAAACAATCTTATACAGGTATTATTTTCCATTTAGCAAAGATAAAATATATAAGTATTTAAGCAAATGCTTAAATAAGAATAAATGCAAATTTCCTGTGAATAATAATAACTCAGAACCAGTAGCACTGGCTCAAAAATTACTTCCTCTTGAAACTACAAAAAACAAAATTCTGAATAGTGTTGAAAGGCGTGGTATGATTCACTTCAATACATTTAATTCTGTCAAATGCTATTTCAAACCTTGCTGACATGGATGCTTCTGAATATTGTTTTATTTCTAATCCGCTACATTTCTTAGGCCCTTTTTCTGAAAAGGTACCAAGTATTAAGTAACCATCTTTTTTTATAGCATCTTCTGCAATGGATACATATTTGTATATGCTATCTTCAGTTGTTATAAAATGAAACGCTGCCCTGTCATGCCAAAAATCAAATTGTATCGGTGGCTCAAAATCCGTTACATCTGAAACAACCCAATGAACTTTTGATGCTCTTGCTCCTAATCTTTGTTTCGCTTTTTCAATTGCATTTGATGAAATATCAAGCACCCAAATATTTTGATACCCTTTTTCAAGTAGTGCATCAACGAAATGGCTTTCCCCACCGCCTATGTCAATGATATTGGCAGTTACAGGCAGTTTGAATAATTCTATAAACTCCATTGAAGTCTTTGGATATTCTTGAAACCAGCTAACCTCCTTTTCACTTTTTGAACGGAAAATATTTTCCCAATATTCCTTTTCTGTTTTTGCCACAATGAGCAGGTTTATCATTGTTTAAAATTGATACAAATTTATCAACGCTTTATTTTCAACATACTTGCATTTATTGCAACTACAATGGTACTAACGCTCATCAACGCCGCACCTGCCGCAGGGCTTAATAATATTCCATAGTTATACAAAACTCCCGCTGCCAATGGTAAGGCAATAACGTTGTAACCCGTTGCCCACATTAGGTTTTGCACCATTTTGCGATAGGTTGCTTTACCAAATAAAATCAGGTTGACAATATCTTTTGGGTTACTGTTTACCAATATGATTCCTGCTGTTTCCGCTGCTATGTCACTGCCGCTTCCAACTGCGATTCCAATATCAGCCTGTGCCAATGCGGGCGCATCGTTTACCCCATCGCCAGTCATGGCAACGTATTCACCTTTGCTTTGCAGGTCTTTTATCTTTTCTAATTTCTGATGCGGCAATACTTCTGCAATAAAACTATCCATGCCCAAAGTCTTGCTCACTGTTTCCGCAACATTTTTATTATCTCCTGTTAGCAAAATGGATTTGATGTTATTCTTTTTTAATTCCTGAATTGCTTCCTTTGATTCAAGGCGTATTTCGTCTGACAAAGCAATGTAGCCCGCCAATGCATTATCAATGATTACAAACACAATTGTTTCTGCAGCGTCTGTTTTAAAATTTTCCGGAAATGGAATATTATTTTCTTTTAAAAATCCGGGGCTTACTACTTTTACATTTTTGCCTTCCACAATAGCTTCCACGCCTTTGCCTGTAATGGCATTAAAATTTTCCGTTGCCGGAATCGTAATTTTTAAATCTTTTACTTTTTGTAAAATCCCTGTAGCAATCGGATGTTCAGAGTTTTGTTCCAATGCGGAAGCAATGCGAATCAATTCATTCTCTGATAAGCCATTTTGTAGGGAAACCACTTTTGAAACTTCAAATTTTCCGATGGTTAATGTGCCGGTCTTATCAAAAACCAATGTGGTTATTTTTCTGCTGTTCTCAAATGCAGTCCGGTTTTTAATCAGCAATCCATTTTTAGCAGATAAAGCCGTTGATTTGGCCACTACTAATGGCACTGCCAATCCTAAAGCATGAGGGCAACAAATTACTATCACGGTTACCATTCTTTCCATGGCAAACGCCAAAGTTTTTCCATCCACATACCAATATATAAAAGTAGCTACACCTGCAAGAATGGCAATGCCCGTAAGCCATTGCGCTGCTTTATCGGCCAGCAATTGCGTATTGGATTTTGCATTCTGAGCATCCTTCACCAATTTAACCACCTGCGATAAATAAGAATCCTTGGCGCCATGAGCCACTCGTATTTTTAATGAGCCATTTCCGTTTAGTGAACCTGCAATTAACTGATCACCTTTTGATTTTTTTACTGGTTTAGATTCGCCGGTAAGCATACTTTCATTGAGATAACTTTCTCCGTCTTCAATGATGCCATCAGCCGCTACTTTTTCACCTGGCTTGATAAGAATAATATCGTTTTCTTTAAGTGTCTCCGTCTTTACATCCTTAACCTCAGCTCCATTAACCAAATGAGCATCTGCGGGCATCAATTGCACCAACAATTCTAGTTCTTTTGACGCCCCTGCTACTGATTTCATTTCTATCCAATGCCCTAAAAGCATGATAAGGATTAACGTGGCAAGTTCCCAAAAGAAATCCATTCCTTCTAAACCAAAAACAGTTGCCGAACTATAGATATAAGCTACGGAAATGGCGAAGCCAATTAATGTCATCATACCGGGATTCCAGAATTTCATTTCCTGATACCAGCCTTTCAAAAAAGGCCATCCGCCATATAAATAAACAATGGTTGACAAAGCAAATAAAATGTATCCGGAACCTGCAAACTTCCAGTCAACATCAAGCCAATGCTGTATCATAGGCGACAACAACAGAATTGGAATGGTTAGAATTAATGTAACAAAAAATCTCTTTTTAAAATCCATAATCATCATCGCATGATGGTCATGGCCTTCCATTCCCATTGATGGATTTGCATCATGATGCATGGAACTGTGGCCCATTTTACTATGATCCGCTTTATTAATTTTCTTCTCTATTTCTTTTTTAGACGTCATCTGATGGCCCGAATTGTGCTGATGATTTTCCATAATGAAAATTTAAAAAAATCGGTGATAAAAAATTAAGAATTAAAATTATTGTTTCCTTGAAGCAATTCCAAAAACTCACAGAATTACAGATAATTTAGTCACAACAGTTTAGTAAAAAATTCTGAACCTAACATACTTATTTGTTAAGTCAAGTTACCAAATACCATCTGATTTAAATGCATGCCGATCCCACTTCCGTACTCTATACGATTGAAAATGAATATACTTAGTCCTTTGTTATATAACAATCCTAAGATTCATGCGCTAATTTTTCAATTAACTCCCCAACTTTTTTTCGGGTACGCCAATAAACATCCTCCATAAACCGATGGGAAAACTCACCATTACGTCCAATACTCAAAAGATTTTCCACATTAGTTGACTGTTCAAAATCTTTTCGCTCCTTTTCATATTCGTTAAGAAAAACAGGATAAGAAATGGTTGTACGTAAAACGGTACTACCTAAAAATTTATTTTTTACGCCGGGAATCACCGACTCAAGATGATCAAAACAAAGCTGCGTCAATGTTTTTTCGTCCATGGCCCAGTACTCGTCATCTTTTTGACATCCAATATCAACAGTAATAATGGATTTCCCTTCCGGTGCCAACCAAGGCATTGAGCGAGTTACTTCAGTAATTCGGAAAAAAGGAAATTTATTTTCCGGAAACCAAAGAACGGTATCAGGTAATAACTTGCGCCCTTCTAAACGCAAATTCACAAACAGCATTGGCCGAAATCGAAAACGCTGAATCCCCTGCAAAACGGTTGTGCCTTTCACCATCTTTGCGAGAATATTTGCAGGCGCAGTACTAATAACCGCTGCCACTTCTAGTATTTCTCCTTTTACCAGTATTGCAATCACTTTTTCGTTTTCCACCATAATTTCCTCTACAGGCGATTCCAGCCTAATCGAATCCTCTAAGCCTTCGGCAAGCTTTGAGCATAAGGTAGCAATTCCACCATTTGGATAAACATGCCATACAGATGGCTTTTCCGGCATCTCTCTGTTATAACCACAAGAAACTGCGCGACCGGTAAGTACACTGGAAATTTTTAAATAAAGAGTTTTAAGAATGCTTCCAGGCAAACTTTCACCCACGGCCGGAGAAAGTTTTTCTGCGGGCGCTCCCGACCAGGCTTCGATAAGAGGAAGCGCAACTTCGTTAGCAATAGACGATCCAAACTGCATATTAAACCATTCAGCCGCAGAATTAGGCGCTTGCTTGTTATTGAATAATTTAATTTTAGTTTTTATAAAATTCAAAGACATTCTGGGTATTTGTATCAGGCCAAATGGATAATTGTAGCTTTTGCCTTTTAGCCAGACTGCTTCTCCGTAATGTTTTACCAATTGACATTCAGACCCTACCCCAATTGCATCAGCCAGCCGATTGGTTACAAAATGTGCACCAAAGTCATGGCTAAACCCGTCAGCATCTTTGAAACTGGTAGCGAGTCCTGCTATCTTATTGCCTGCTTCGAAAAGTACAAATGGAACGTTATTCTGTCTTAAAAAATTTGCTGCAGTCAATCCTGCAATCCCTGCCCCTATAATGGCAATAGGCTTTCCTGTGTTCATATAATTTAATGTATTTAATGCTTAATAAAATAATTACCAACATGGATAATAATACCATGAAGAAAATAACCTTAAGCATTAAATCATATCTGAAAACTTTGGATAGCTATACGAATGTCTGGAATTGGGGGATGGTGATGCCGGACAAAATATTTGATGTTTGCAGATAATCTAGAAGTATGTAGAACATCAATATTATAAAAAGAGGAAATTAAAGTGGTAAAAAATAATGCACTAGGCCCCGCAAAACTATGAGGCACAAATTTTTCAACCTGAGCAAATTTAATAACCTGATCATTGCAGCAATTATCCTTATTGTCTTTTGATTTATGATGTTCATCTGCTTCATCGTGATGATGAGAAGAACTTTCATGTGCCGCTATTCCAATTTCGTCGTGATGGTGAGAAGGGCTTCCATGATCTACTATTTCTTTTTCCTCATGATGGCTAATATTGAACCACATATCTATACCAATAGCGCAGGCAAAACCTATAACCATATTCAGGGAAAATAGGATCAATAGAGAAGCCGCTTTTAATCGTATAGAGATAGATGTTTTCATAAAACTTTATGAAGATATATTTAATAATCAAATCCTAATAATTTTATTTTACTAAGCTTATAATTTTTATTTTTCAAAACTTTTATAAGTCTGCTTATAAAATTGATCTCCAAAAATCCGTGGTTGGAATTTCATAAAGGCTTCTTCAAAACTACCCGTAAAAGTGCACCCTTTCCAAATTTTTGCAAAATAATATCCAGCATGGTAAAAACAGACAGCGAAACAGTAGATTTAAGTGTAAAGCGATTTATGATCCAGTTTGGCGCCTTAATGTCAACCAACCAATTATGAATTGAATAAACCCAATTCACAGGGCTAACCTGGGTTTCTAAAACTTCAATGTCAAAATTAGTTTTGGCTGCAAGTTTGGCTAAAGAATTTTTATTAAATAAATTCCAATGTCGTGGAAAATGATAGCCCCCCCAATAGCGTCTTTTGAAAAAGCGGAAATCCAGGGAATCAGTGTTATCCGTAACGATCAACAATTTCCCTCCAGGTTTCAAAAGCCTGCTAATTCCCTGTAAAACTTTATTTGGATTTTCAACGTGCTCAATGGTTTGGATAATAAATGCTCCATCATAGCTGTTTTCAGGTAGGTCAATAGATTCAACACTTCCACGATAAACAATCAAGCCTGATTCTTGTGCTTTTGCGACAGCCCGTTCATCCATGTCAATACCTTCAGGTACCCAGGATTTTTTTCCGTATTGACGTAATAATTTTAAATGAAAACCATCGCCACATCCTACATCCAAAATCCTGGCATCGTCAGCCAACCCTTTAAAGCTTTTTAGTAGTCGTTGAGCCTCAAGACGTGACCTGATTTTATGAACGATACCATAGTCTTTTTCGGAAAAATTAAAAGCATGATAGCTCGCAGGGTAAATTTTTTTAAATTCTGAAACCTTGGGACGCGGGTTTAAATAAACTAATCCGCATGAATTACACCTCATTGCCACAAAAGTATCTTCACTCGTATGGTATTCAAAATCTTTGCCCTCACCAACGATTTCAGCATTATCTGATTCACAAACGCAACATTTAACTTGAATTAAGTCAAGTAGTTTATTTTGTAGATTTTCCATTTTTTAATTTTAGCAGTTAATTTTCTTTAAATATAAACCAATAAATAAAGCGTATTATCAAAGAATGCGTTTTTGTTTGCAGGAAACGGTTTGTTTTTCATTTATATTTTCCCAGATGAAACAATTAATTTACTTAATAAACCCAGATAATTACAAATGTGATCAGGTTATTGATCTTCTGAAAACAAAATACAATCCAACTAAAATAAAAGGTATGCTTAAAATTTGACCCATATTAATTGGTAGTGCATTTTCAAATACTTCCTGGTTTTCTTTTAAAAATTCAATTATAAATCGAACAGAAAAAACAAGAATCAGAAACAGGCCAAATAAAAATCCTCTTTTTTGCTGTGTGCCTCTTTTTTTATAAATATTCCATAGAATAACAAAGATAAAGAGATAGCAGAGCGCTTCATAAATTTGTGTAGGATGGCGTGGAATAAAATCAACCCTTTCAAAAATAAAAGCCCAAATAATATTCGTGGGTTTGCCAATTATTTCTGAATTAAAAAGATTGCCCACACGAATAAAGAAACCTGAAAGAGCAACAACAATTACCAACCTGTCTATCACCCACAAAAATGGTTGTTTGTATTTTTTGCAATACCATGCTAATGCAATAAGAATTCCAATGGCTCCTCCATGGCTTGCGAGGCCTTGATAACCTGTCCATTCAAATTTTCCCTGTTGTATGCTAAAAGGTAAAATAATTTCAAGCAAGTGATTTTTATAATAACCAAATTCATAAAAGAAACCCTGTCCTAATCTTGCACCAATCAATGTTCCCAAAATAATAAAAATGACAAGTTTATCTACGAGATGAATTGATACACTTTCCCGCTTATATATTTTTGACAATATCAGATAACTGAAAAAGAATGCGGCTGCAAACATTAAGGAATAATACCTGATTGCAAACCCTCCGATACGAAAGATTTCAGGATTGATATTCCAATGAATGTTTAAGAAAGATTGCATGATTGCTTTTCTAATTATCTTTTTCTTAGATCTTTTCCTATTCTATCTTTTAAAACAAATTATTTATTCAGTTCCTTTAATTTAGCTTTCATCATTTTTATTTCTTCCTGCTGGCTTGAAATAATTTCCTGCTGTAATTTTTTAATTTCAGGGTCTTGCGATTTTGATTGTTCACTCATCAGGATGGCTGCGGCATGATGCGGAATCATCCCTCTCAAAAATTGCCTGTCAGTAACGCCTGTTTGATATTGAATCAATAAAAAAAATGCAATTAATGCCGCAGAACTTATAGAAATAAGAACAGCATTCAGTTTTTTATTCATATACATTTTCCCCATCAAGGCCAATTCAATTATCATCATAGGCATGGTCATTAAGCCTGCCATGTAAAATTGATTGATATTCGGATAGACGTTCGACAGGCTGTTTGCCATTGAGTACATTAGAATGTACATTGAAATAAAAGACAGCACCAGCATGATGAATAATTTTCTGTATGTATTGTTGTTGCTCTTCATATCCTTCATGCCATTCATCTTTTGCATATTTTTTTGATGATTATTTTCCATAAATATTTTTTTAGTAAAGAAATAAAAGGAAGAATGCAGATAAATTTTACCTGCATTCTTTAAAAAAAATTTACGCCATAGCCCTGCATGCTTCCGCGCATTTTTTACATGCTTCAGCACATTCTTTACAATGCTCTGTTTTATGCATTGCACATTCTGCTGCACAAGCATCGCAAATGTCTGCACAAATTTTACAGATGTCTTTTGCCTTGTTGCTCCCAATGCTCATGAGTTGCGCTGATGCATAACAGATTGCAGCGCATTCCATGTCTAACTGAATACATTTTGCCATCATTTTTACGTCATCTTCCTGCAAGCAGACAGATGCACAATGATTACAGATTGCTGCACATTTTAAACATGCCTCAATACAACTTTTGTACGTGTGATAACCGGTCATAATCGTTGATTTTATTTTGTTATGAAACTTGATTTATCGTTTATTTGTTTATTTACTGCTTAATTGATTTCCTCATACCTGAAACCTCATATCTATTTAATAGGTCAAAACAACGCCCGCACCCAAGCCCATATCACTATCAAGATGAGTAGATAACGCAAGCCATTTGGTGGTGATGTATCTAAATCCTGCTGTATATTCTTTATCAGTATTTACCCTAAAATTGAAACGTAGCCGTTTAGATATACCTATATCTTCGCGGCTTAATTGAAAACGTAACTTTCCTTCACTATCAATAGAGCCATCGGCTATTACCAACATCGGCAGCGTGTATTCAACACCCACATGAACCACCTGCCTGAAATTTTTTGTATTGGTTTGACCAAACAAATTTTTCCTGGGTGCAAGTAATTGCCCAAAAATATTTTTTTCACCCGGTATCAATGTTCGTTTACGAAAATCCCAACCTACATAAGGGAATAGCCATTGCATTACACCCAAATACCTTCCCAAATGGCTTTCACTCTCATAACCCATTTCTTTATTTAAACCTATGCGCCATTCAGTTTGTAACCGGTAACGTGTATTAGCTAACATGGCTTCTCCATCGCTGCCATTACTTTCCAATCCTATTTGTGCCATCGGGTGCAGCATTTTGTCATCCCTTTTAAATTTCCGCCATGCTTGTGCGGGATTAGGAAATTCCGGATTCGGTGGCGAATTTTCATAACTGAAAACTCTTCCCATTCCACTCATCATGTGATACAAAATATGACAATGAAAAAACCAATCGCCGCTTTCTGTTGCAGCAAATTCCAATGTATCTGTTTCCATCGGCATAATGTCCACTACCGATTTTAATGGCGAATATTCTCCCTGATCATTTATCAATCTAAAAAAATGCCCATGCAAATGCATTGGGTGGCGCATCATAGTATTATTGAATAAAATGATTTTTACATTTTCACCTTTTTTTATTAATATCTTATCAGATTCAGAAACGGTTTTGTTGTTGATGGTCCATACATAGCGGTTCATGTTTCCGGTAAGATTAAATCGCAAAACCTTTGTTGGCCCATCACGTAAAGTAGTTTTTACGGGTGAACGCAACATGCCGTAATTCAGCGTTACAATGTCGGAACTATTGCCCATGTCCATTCCGGCCATGCCATCTTCTTTAATAATGGAACCTGTGGTATCTTTCTTATTTGTATCATTCATCTCCATCCCCGGCATTTCACTTTTATTGTCATGGCTTTTGCCATCTTCATAACCAGTTATTTCAGGATACATCACATTGTTCATATCCATTGTTTGATTGGTCATGTCCATGCCTTCCATTGGTTTCATATCGCCATTCATTTTCATCATATCGTTCATCATTTTCATACCGGCGAAATATTTTAAAGTTGGTAATGTAGGGGCAGGCATTTTCATGCCGCTGCCCAGCCAGAGTGAACTATGGCCTGTTCTATCTTCTGAGGTAGCGCGAAATTCATAACTCATATTTTCAGGAATGGTTACAATTACATCGTAAGTTTCTGAAACACCTACAATAAGCCTGTCAACCTCCACCGGAACTACATCCTGTCCATCGTTAGCAACAACCGTTAATTTACCACCCGCAAATTGCAGCCAGAAATAGGTAGAAGATGAACCATTGACAACACGAAGCCTTACTTTATCGCCTGCTTTAAATTGCGGTTGCTCATTCACAGGTCTTCCATTATTCAAAAACCTGTCATAAGCCACATCGCTCACATCCATTGCCAGCATTCGTTTCCATTCGTTATTTATTTTGGTTTTAAAATGTCCGGTTCGGATGGCTTCAGCATAACTTTGTGTCGTTCCTTTTCTTATGGCATACCAATCAGTCGCATTATGCAAACGGCGATTTACTTCACCAGGTTTTTCATCTGTCCAATCGCTGAGTACCATGGTATATTCTTTCATCGGCGCTTCATCTCTTTTATGAAATACTAATGCTCCATACATGCCACTTTGTTCCTGTAATCCGGTATGGCTGTGATACCAATAAGTTCCGTTTTGGACGATAGGGAATCTGAACAAATGCGTTTTCCCTGCTTCAATAGGTTGTGTAGTTAAATAGGGAACGCCATCAAAACGGTTGGGTAAAATAACACCGTGCCAATGAATCATGGTTTCTTCATTCATCATATTATGCACATAAATTTCTGCTGTATCGCCTTCAGTGAAATATAAGGTGGGCGCAGGAATGGTACCATTTATGGCAATAGCATGTTTGGATTTTCCGGTAAAATTCACCGTGCTATCTTTTACATATAAATCATAACGTACAGTTTTAGGCGGCACATTGTTTACAATAACTGGCGTTGGTTTCTCCTGCGATTTTCCCATAGGCGATTTTCCCATAGGCATATCGTCCATTTTTTTCATCGGCATGGTATCCATCATATTTCCGGGCATTTTCATATTGCCCATATCCATTGGTTTTTCTTTGGATGAATCTTCGGCCATTTTCATTTCACTCATCATTTTCATTGCAGGCTTTTTCTTAGCTTTTGGCTTGGCAACAACTTTAGTTTTCTTCTTAGGCTGAACCTTTGTTTTGTTTTCTTTTTTAGACATATCCATACCCTTCATTTCCTGCGCCGATGCAAAAGAATAAAGAGAGAAAAGGAATGCTATTAGAATAATTTTTTTCATGTGTTTATTTTTATTGACAACATTTTTTCTTGTGAACAAAAACTGTTCTAAGAATTTTAAGTATCACTTTTTTAAAAATTTTCATTATGGATTTATTTTGTCAAGGCTATCTTTTGCATTCTGTGCCCAATCAATGATTAATGATTTTTCTTCTTTTGAGAGCCTTGCGTTTTTATGTATGATTGTATAAGAATACAGCGGCATTTCGCCATCTTTTATCTGGCTTGCTATTGCTTTCAATTTGCTTTGCTGCTTTCTGGCTGGATAAGATCCAAAGTCGCTAAAATTGAGATCCTTTTTTCCATGTTTAATATGATTTGCCAACATCCATGCAGCAGGCTGCACATAATTGTACCAGGGATAATTGGTATTGTTGCTGTGGCAATCGTAACAGGCTGTTCGCAAAATATTTTGAACATTTTCGGGAACAGAAACTATTTTGGAAATATCAGTCGGTAAAACCTGCCCGTTTGTGTTCCGGGCAGGTTGTATAAACTGAATCGCAATAAATACGATTAAAAAAACCAACAATATTTTTTTCAAAATACTCATGTTTCCTATTTTAAAGTTTCTTTTATCGCTCCACAGGTATCCATTTTTTTACCCAAATAAGGGTTTTTGATTTCCTTCATTTCACTAAGCCAGGTAGCTTTCCCATTATCATACATTGGGCATGAATCCAGATACATTGTTTTATCTGTACCCACAGATTTTACCAGGTCGTACATGTCTTTACTAAGCATTTCAAAGTGTTCGCGCTGATGGTCAATTTTGTCTCCGTTTTCATTAATGTGTTCGCTGTTTTCTTTTATATCACCAACCAAGCCAAGAAACACTTTTTTTTGTTCAGGTGTTAATGAGGAATTATCAAATTTTGATACGGCATCCAGAATTTCCTGGCCGTTTTTTGCTGCATCGCTGCTATTATCTGCTGCCAGAGAATTTTTTAAGTTTATGTAACCTGTTAAAATAGCATCTGCTGGTTTTGCATCGCTTACCATTACTGGTGCTGTAGCAGAAATTTGTGTGCTATCTGTAGCGCTTGCTTTGTTGTTATCAGTAGAATTGCAAGCTGTAAAACTAAGCGCTAAAATTGCGGCGCTAATAGCCATTATTGTTTTCATTTTGTATTGTTTGAAATTGTTTAAAATAATAAAAAGTTATTCCGATAAGTTATTTCAAAGAAAATATGCTTACCAGTTTAAGGTTAATAATTTATTGAATAGTTTCCGTTGTTTTTCCACAAGTAAGCATCTCCGAGCCGAAATATGGATTTTTGATTTCTTTAGTTTCACTTAGCCATACTGCCCCCTTATTATCATTATACATCGGACAATAATTAGCATATACACGTTCACCTGCGGCAAATTTTTTTACCATGTCATACATATCTTTACTAAGCATATCAAAATGTTCACGCTGGTGTTTAATATTACCTGCATTCATTCCAATGTGTTCAGCATGTTCTTTTGCATCTTCTGCTATATCTTCAAACGCTTTCTTTTCTTCATCTCTTAATATAGTTTTATCAAAATCATTCAATGCCTTTAGCATCTCATTTCCTGCGTTAGCGGCGCCTTTATCATCATCATTGACAAATGCGTTTTTCATTTGCAGGTATATTTGTAAAAGGCCGTTTACAGGTGAAGTAAAAGCTGAAACCTTTTGTACAGCGTATTCCGGCGAACTATCATTCATTTTATTTGATTGCTCAGATTGATTGCTGCTGTTATTACAGGCAGATAGTGTGATTGCACCAATGGTAATAACAAAAAAAATATATTTCATTTTTAAGTTTTAAAATGTAAGCTATTTATGAGTTTACTGTATTGTCTCAGTCACTTTACCACAGGTAAGCATTGCATTTCCGAAATACGGGTTTTTTATTGTTTTACTGCTGCTAAGCCATGTAGCTTTTTTCATAGGGCAATACACATAATAAACCGGTTCGGAATTGAGTTTCACTTCTTTTGCCAGTTCAAACATATTTGCAGAAAATGTAGAGAAAGCTGCCCGTTGTTTTTTTAAATCCTTGCTTTCAGAAATTTTACTGGCATCTTTTAGCAACGCTTCTTTGTACGATTCGTGAATAATTTCAGAACTGATGCTATTAAGTGTTTTTACAAATTTTTCTGCATTAGTTGCCGCGTTATTTGCATCGCCGCTTACTAAAGCATCTTTTATGTTGTAATAAGAAGTGAGTAATTCTGAGGGTTTGGGGGTCGAAGTGTTTTGAGCAAAACTTTGTTGCACAAATGCTGTTGCACAGATGGCAACTATTAAAAGAATCTTTTTCATTTTATTTTGATTTAATGTTAATACAATAATTACAGGCATAGAAAGAAATCCATGCACGAGGGGCATTGAAAAACATTAAATCATATTTGAAAACTCTGTATGGCTATACGTATGTCCGGTATGGGGGGATGGTGTCGTCGGACAAAATATTTAATAGTTGAAATTCTATTATTAGAAGATAGAAGATCAATATGGTAAAAAGAAGCAAGGAACGAAGTAAAAAATACCGGGCTGATTAAGCTAAAAGAAGTTGCAATATTCTTGTCAACCTGTTGAAATTTCATCACTTCATCATTGCAGCAATTGTCTTTGTCGTTATTTGTTTTTTGATGACTAACATCTGCTTCATCATGATGATGAGATTTATCGTGATGATGATTTTCCGTAGCTTCTATTGCACTTTCTTTATGATGATTTGAATTAAAACCCATGTTCATCCCAACCGCACAGGCAAATCCAATAACAGTATTTAGTGAGAACACTATCAACAGGAAGGCTGCTTTAAATTGTATGGATTTATTTCTATTCATTTAATTGATGCAAAGTTCCATTTTAATTTGGATAAAGCTATTCTAAAGTCGATAATTTTGAACTATTATCAAAAATGTTGCCGTTTTTATAACACTTTTCTTTTAAACTAACTCTTCTGCTTTATAACCTGCTTTTTCAACCGCTTTTATAACGTCGTTCTCACTATTACTTTCTGTTAAGACTGTTAGAGTTTTTTTGGGATTCTGTGTGTCTACTTTCCAGTTATCTTCTCCAAAGGTTTCATTTAATACAGGGGTAACTTTCGTTATACATGAACCACACATGATGTTGGTTTTTACTTGAATCGTTTTCATTGCTTTAAAATATTTTTTAGGATGTAAAATTAATTTTAGCACGGATAATTTTGTTACATAATTAAAGGAAAAAGTTACAAGATTTTGTGTGCTTATAGTTCTACAACCGAGGCATGAATTTGCTTTTCGTTTTCCCATACACAAATTACATGATCCTTATCCAGCGCTTTTAAAACAGGCTGGCTACCTTTGCCAAGGACTTTTTTCTCTCCATTAGAATTCATTAATACCACCTCTTCTTTCTCCGTCCATGTGTATATATTCTTATTATCGACAATTTCTAATGCGCAATCTCTTCCTTCTCCAATCTCTTTTTCGGGCTTGCCGGGTATTGCCGCAAAAATTGTATTCTTCCTTCTCCAAACAGTTTGTATTTCTCCGTTTTGGCTGATGGCCAAACTGCCTCCATCCATAGGGCAACCATTTAACTTCCAGCTTCCGCTGCCTAATTTTTGCGCCTGTCCAAATGAAGCGCCACCATTGGAAGATTGGATCAAATACAAATCCCTGTTGCCATTCAGCCAATTCCGAAACATCACATATACCTGATTGCCTTTCATAACAACGGAAGGCTTGCAGCATTCGCACACAGTAGTATCTGGTGAAGTATAGATCATTTTGTTTTCAGACCAGGTTTTGCCTCCATCATTTGATTTGGCTCCGTATATTTTATTCCTTTTATTTCCTCTTAAATCCAACCATATTGCAAAAGCATTTTCCCCGTCTGCACTCAAAGCCATTAAACCTTCCTTTGCCACCGTATCTACATCGTTCACCCGGGCGCCCTGCTTCCACTTTCCATCTTCTTTATAGTAAGAATATATATTTCCCGTAGAAGTACACGCTGTTATTATAACGCCATGATCAGTAGCTGAAACCTGTGTTCCCCTGGTGGCAAAAGAAAATAAATCAGGCAATACATCCACGAGTGAAGGTGAAGAAAAAGAAATTCCCTTATCCGAAGAAGAGGTGTACATAATACTATCACCCACGCCATATACGAGATGAAGATGGTCGTTTTTATCTTTGACAATGTCCGGCATCTGACCATTGGCTATTACAAAATCGGCTTTAGAAAAAACTTTCTTTTCATTACACGCGATAATAATGCAAAAGGCAATTGTAATTAAGAAAGATATTTTAAAGGGCTTGTACATTTTAAGTTGTTAAATTCTTAGCCGTGAGGCTGTGAGATGATTTATAAAATTATCACTAATAAATTTCCTCTTACATTTTCATTCCACCCATATCCATTCCCGCCATTGGGCATGCGCCTTTTCTAATTTTTAATTGCATATCCGGTTTACAGAATAAAAATCGTTAATACTTTTAACTGGCACAACAACTCATTTTCTTTACATCGGTAGTAAAGGACATTGCAGCTAATTTCACTCCTTCACTTAAAGTAAGGTAAGGATGAAACATTCCAATGATTTCTTTTAATGGTATTTTGTATTTTATCATAAGGCTTAATTGCATTAGCAATTCACCACCTTCAGGTGCTACAATTCTTGCACCTAAAAGCAAATCATTTTCCGGGTTTCTAATCAGCTTAATAAAACCTCTTGTATCTAATGCTACTATGCTTCTTGGAATGTCCTTTAAATGGAATACGGTAACCTGATGTGGAATATCTTTTTCTTCTGCTTCTCTGTCGTCTATGCCTACACCTGCTACTTGTGGATCAGTAAATACAACCCAAGGCAAAACAGAAAAATCTGCTTTCTTGTGATGTGCTTTGAAAGCATTGATTACAGCCTTGCCACCTTCATAGGCTGCTGTATAAACAAAAGGGGGATTAGTAGTAACATCGCCAATCGCAAATATATCTTCTGCACTTGTTCTAAGCAAATCATCTACTTTAATCAATCCTCTTTCAGTTGTTTCAATCCCTGTCTTTTCCAATCCTAATTCTTCTGTGTTTCCTTTTGTACCTGTAGCCACAACAATATGCGAAGCTTCTATGGCTTCTGTTTCATAGGCTGAATTAATGTAAGAAACTTTGATATTGTTTCCTTCTTTCCAAACTTTATTAACTGTTGTTCCTGAATGAATGATTATTCCTTCATCAATAAGATGTTTTTCTAATTCATCTGTAACGTCTTTTGCTTCTTTTGAAAGAATGCTTTTAGAACGTTGAACGATTGCAACTTTAGTTCCCATTCTTTGATATGCTTGTGCAATTTCCAAAGCAATATAACCTGCCCCTAAAATGATAAGAGACTGAGGTTGTTCTTCTAATTCAAATAATGTTTTGCTGGTTAAATAAGGCACATCGTTTATGCCATTGATTTGGGGTATCAAAGTAGTAGCGCCAGTTGCAATGATTATTTTAGAGCCTTTATAAAGTTCTCCATTCACTTCAACAATATTCTTCTCTATAAATTTTGCTTTCCCTTCTATTACTTTTAAATGTGGTAAGCCTGGTAACAGATCCATATACTTATGCTGCTGCATATCGTTTACCAAAGCTGTCTTCTGCTTAATAATTTCAGCAAAATTGATTGTTGGCTTTCCGGCAGTCACACCGTTAAAGTTTGAAACAGAAGCATGACGAATGCTTTCGGCTGCTCTTATTAAAAACTTCGATGGAACACAACCTACATTTACGCAAGTGCCACCAAATGGCAAACCACCATTAATCATCAGCGTAGATACTTTCATGCTATCAGCATGAATAGCTGCTGCAAAAGCAGCCGAGCCACCACCTATAATAATCAGGTCAAACTTTTTTTCGGTATCAACGTTACAGCAATCCATAAATATGTATTTTAAAATGAAGCAATCTTTTGAGCGTAGTTTGCTTTTAGCCTTGTTTTGCAGTAGCTTTTTCGGAAACTGCTACAGCTTTATATCCTATTTTTTCTATAGCTTCAATAATATCGGCAACAGATGTTTTGGCAGGATTATATTTTATGGTAGCTAAATCACCGGGATACTCTACTTTCTGTTCAATAACTCCATCTATCGCTTTCAATGTGGTTGCTACATGATTGGAACAACCAGCACAAGTCATGCCCATGATTTTTAATTTAACTGTTTTAGGTTCTCCTTTAGTTACAGTTTTTATAGTCGTTTGAGCATTTGCTTTACTTTGTGCAATACCGCAAACCTGTGCTGCAATTACTAAAAATGAACCTGCGATAATAGAAAAGCTTTTCATTTGTTATTTGTTTAAAAGTTCATAATTAGTTACCGTATATCCTGTTTTGGCGATAGCATTTTTAAGTTGCTCAACCGTTGTTTTTGACTTATCAAATTTGACGATGCTTGTTCCATTATCATAAAATGTTTGAGCATCAATTACACCCAATACTTTGTATATTTCGTTGTTTACTTCAGTCTCACATCCTTTACATGTCATTCCTTTGATAGCAAAAGAAGCCGTATTAATATTGTTACTTTCCACAACCACTATATTTTGCTTCTGTGGCTTTGCATAAAATATTTGAGCATAATAAGGGAAAGCAATCAGTGTAATAGCAGCTATGGTAATAATTATTAAGAATGTTTTAGAAGCAAGGAAACTTTTCTTTTCAACTGCACAAGTTCCATCGGGACCACATGCTGCATTCTGTTTGGTGCTTATTGTTTTGTACCATGCAAAAGCTAATGCAGCTATAGCCAAACCAATTAAATAAGGTCGTGCTGGTTCTAACCATGAAAGTGATGAAGCTACGCCACTTGCACCTGCAAGCAATGCTAATACAGGCGTAATACAACAAAGCGAGGCTGCAATTGCCGCTACTATTCCTACTCCTGTAGCCGTCTTTGATGATGGTACTTCTTTCATACTTTTTGTTTTTTTCTATTGGTTATCGTAATATGTTCAAAAAGAGGCCTTATAACTTTTAAATGTTCCTCCTTCATGGAATAAAAAATGGTTTGTCCTTCTCTGCGTGGCTGAATGATGCCGACATCTTTCAATTTGCGTAAATGCTGGGATACTGCCGGAATGCTCATTTCTAAAATATCGCTTAAATCACAAACACATAAGCCACCTCCTTCTTCCTCTAATAAATAAAGTATTTTCAACCGCACCTTATTACCGGCAGCGCTAAGCACCTTGCTGAGACGGCTAAAAGAACTTTCAGCTGATTTAATTTTATGCCTACATTCCTTTATCAATAATTCGTCGGCATACAGACGTATACAATTTTGACCATCCATGTTCCAATTTTCAGCAAAGATACTCAGTGGTTTTTATTTAAGTAATTGCTTAAATGTTAAAGAAATAATTTTCTCCCTTATTTACATTGCTTTTACAAATCGGTGTTTTACAATTGCCTACATGCACCTGCCTTCATTTCGTGGACAGGTGGCACAGCCTCTTACATTTTCATTCCACCCATGTCCATTCCGGCCATCGGGTTTGCGCCTTTTCTAAAAATATATTCGCTTTGTAAAAGATAAGCGCCCGATGTTACTACTGCGTCATTCTGCTGAATGCCTGATTTTATTTCAATCATATTCGCGCTTTCCATGCCGGTTTCAACCATCACGCTTTTAAATTTATTTTGAGAAGTTTCTATCCATACCATCGCCATTTTCCCGTCTCTTAAAACGGCATCTGATGGCAGGAAAAGAGCATTTACTCCGCCGGTTTTTACAGTGATATAAGCGGACATTCCCGGTTTCAGTTGATTTCCTTCATTGGTAACGGGTATCCTGATAAGATTGATTCTTGAAGCGGTATTTAATTCAGGATTTTGAAACGAAATTTTGCCTGGAAATTTTTTTCCCGGAATGTCCGGTATTTCTATCATAACATTTTTCGCATTATTCAATTGTGCAAGTTGCGTAGCATATACCTGTGCTTCCACCCAAAGGGTCGAAAGGCCAGCGAGCTTTACTATACTACCTCCTTCGGAAACATAATCTCCTTCCTGTAGATTTAGCTCGGTGATATATCCTGATGCGGTACTGAAAAAAGTAGTGCGCGGATTAGCAAGCGCTCCTTTATTGATATTCTTTACTTGTTGCTCACTCATGCCCCAAAGAAGTAATTTGTTTTTTGCGGCATCAATAACATCATCAAAATTGATAACTGAATTGCCAAGCGTTTCTTTCTTTTGCAAAGCGAGTATATACTCTTGCTTTGCATTGTTCAATTCTTCGCTATAAATATCATATAGCGGTGCGCCTTTCGTAACATAATCGCCGATTTTTTTGAAATACAATTTCTCTATACGACCGCCAACTCTTGCGCTAACGTCATTTATTTTCGTTTGATCGAAATTCAACGTCCCGGTTAAAACCACTTGATTCCCTACGAAGGCATTACCGATTGTATCTAACTGGATATTTCCTAATTGCATTTGTTCAGGACTAAGAGCAAGTTCATCATTATCTGCCTGTTGATTGCTCTTCTTAACCGGTGTTAAGTCCATGTGGCAGATAGGACATTTGCCAGGTTTTGATTCTACTACTTGAGGGTCCATTGAACACGTATAATAGATATCCGGGTCTGCCGCTATTTGTGTTTTATTTTTGCATGATGCAATTAACACCACAACTAACAACATCAATGATGAAAAAATAATCAAACGATGTCTGCTCTTTCTTCTATTCAACTTAGGTCGAAATAGAGATTCCAAACTTGTTTTTTTTTGTGGCTTATTATATTCAGAGACATTTTTCATGATTACTGTTTTAATTTTATAAATCCTTCACTATCTATTAAAAATTGTGCATTTATTGCTACACTATCTTTTGTATCCAAACCATCAGTCACCTGGATTAAATTCTTAGCTACAATACCTGTACTTACCTGGTGTGCTTTAAAGACATTTCCTTTTTTTAGAAAAACTATTTTGTTCAATCCGAGGGAAAGCACCGATTCTTTTGGCAGCCAATTACTAAACTTTGTTTGAATGTTTAGCGTGGCTTTTACCTGGCTTCCTACAGGTATCATTGATTTGGAATTATTAATATAAACCCTTGCAGATATTGTTTTAGAACCATTTTTATAAAAGGGTTCTATAAAATTAATTTTAGAAAAAATCTTTTTATCAGGCGCCGTTTCAGGAATGATGGTTACCGGCGTACCAACTTTTATTAAGGAATTTTCTCCGGGAAAAAGGTTTAGAGTGACCCAAACATTATTCACATTATTTACCTGGAATACCGGCTGTCCTTTTTCTACATACATACCTTCCTTTATTGATAATTCACCCGATTCATTCATAGGAATTATTTGTTGTGATGAATTCATATTTCCTGTTTCATGTACATGGCCGGTGTAACTGCTATAAATGGTAACACTGTAGATCGCTTTACCTGTCGCAATAACTTTTTGCAATTGGTTATTATTCATGCCGAGCAATAACAATCTTTGTTTTGCTGCATTGATTAGCGGTGTGTTTGTTGGGTCATTTTTTATTAGGAACAATAAATTTTGTTGTCCCGTTAAAAGTTCAGGACTGTAAATATCCATCACTTTATCGCCCGCACGCACAGGCTGATAGCGGTATTTTATATACAGTTTTTCTATCCGTCCCGAAACTCTTGCCGATATCGTTTTCATAAATCTGGTATCATACTCCACGCTACCCAACGCATCTAATTGTATCTCCTGATTGGCAAATTGCATGGTGGTAACGGGTATAGAAGATACTACTGTGTTATTATCGCTTTGAAGTAATGTTGAAAGGTCAACTTCCGAAATTTCCCTGCTTGCATTTTCTTTTTTTACCAAAGGCATTCCACAAATAGGGCAATTGCCCGGCTCATGCCTTATTATCTGCGGATGCATAGGGCAGGTATAGGTTTCTTCTGTGCCAGCATTTGCTGAAACCTTTTTATCAGAATTGTCTTTGCATCCCGTGAAAGTGAAAAAAGCAGTGGCAAGGATAAAAACAAAAGATTTCAGTATAATTGATTTTCTGATTTTCATATTCATATTCATTTTTGTTCAAGTGTCTTATCCATCTGCACCTGAAGATTTAATAATTCCTGTAACTGGTCGAGATAATCGAGTTGGGTCATGTTGAGTGTTTGCCAGGCATCGAATAATTCAAATAATTCTCCTGTGTTTTGTTCATAAGCCAACTGCATAGTTTGATAATTTTTTTTCAATGCCGGAATAATATTTCCTTCAAACAATTGCAATTGTTTTTTCTTACTTTTAATAGAAGAAAGTAATCCGTTAGCCTCTCCGGCAGCTTTATTGATAATTACTTGCTTCTCAGCTTCTATGGATTGGGCTTTCCATTTTAAACTTTCAATATTGGCTTTATAAGAGCCCGAAGACCAGGGGGCTAACGGGATTTTAACCATAGCCATTAAAGAAAATTGCCAGGGGCTTTTTCCAAATCCCATCATGTGATCATATTTAATTCCAAACTGCGGTAGTTGCCTCGTTCTTTCAAGATTCAGTTGAAGTTGATTGATCTCTAAATCCTGCATTACTGCTTTTATATCACTCCGATTCTGTAATAAATAGTTGCTATCAACAGGATTATAATTTTTGATTGTATAATTTGTGTCAATAACAAAGTTTTCATTCCTATCACGATTCATTAAAGTATTCAACAGGATTTGTTTCTGCTTTATTTCGTTGTTCAATTGCTCGCGCTGGTTTTCTATTTTCCCCAACTCTGCTTTTGCTTTGTAATAAGCATTTAGTTTCCCCAGATTATTTTTGTACCGCAATTCTGTACTTTGAATCATAAAATTCAGCAGCTTTTCATTATCATTTAGTACGGTTTGTTTTTTTTCAATAACCAGCCAATCGTAATAATTTTTCTTTGCTTCGGCATATAAATTATTGAGAGAAAATTGTTTATTTTCTTTATTTACTGATGACAAAGCCTGCAGATATGCTGCGTTGGCATTTTGTTCTTTTTTATTGGGAAACATTTGCGAAGCGCTAACCATGAAAGAACCCATTCCGTTTTGAGTGCCCCTTGGTGTAGCCATAACTTTTGTAAGGCCAATATTATAGGGTGTCATATAAAAACCTGCACCAAATTCAGGTGGTGCCCAGCTTTTAGCGCCCTTGGCCACTTCATCCGAAGAGCGGATCTCTGCGTCATACATTTTCATTTCCGGATGATCTTTTTGGATGATTGAAAATATATTTTCAAGATTCATCTTTTGCTGTCCGTAAGTGGTTACAGCAAACAAACAAATAATGGAAATTCCTGTTAGTGATCGTTTCATAATTTTAATGTTTTGCATCAGGTACTTCAATTTTGCCATATTTTTTTAACTCGTATTCTTTACTCATCAAAAAGATAATTGGCGTTACTAAAAGAATATGAATTGATGATGTAAATACTCCACCAATCATAGGAAGAACAATAGGTATCATCACATCGCTTCCAACTCCTGAACTCCAAAGAATAGGAATCAGGCCAAAAAGGATCACACAAACGGTCATTATTTTTGGCCTTACCCGTTTGGCAGCGCCAAGTATCACATATTCCCTTAAATCGGCTTTGCTAATGGTTTCCCTTGAATTGCCTTTTAATGCTATCAACTGATCCATCGCATCATAGAGGTAAATGATCATTACCACACTGGTTTCCACCGCCAAACCAAACAGCGCAATAAAGCCAACAGCCACCGCTATTGATAAATTTACTCCCCAGAAGTATATCATGAATGCACCTCCAATTAAAGCAAAAGGAAGAGAGACTAAACTTAACAAAGCCTCCCTAACAGAATGAAATGCAAAATACATGGAGAAAAAAATGATCAGCAACACAATCGGCAAAATGATCTTCATCGTTTTTTCGCTGCTCAATAAATTTTCATATTGTCCGCTCCAGTCAATAAAATAACCTTTTGGCAATTTAGTAAGCATCGTATTTAATCTTGACTGCGCTTCCTGCACCGTTCCCGCAAGGTCTCTATCTCTTACATTAAACAAAACCGTTCCACGCAATAAGGCATTCTCAGAATTAATCATTGGCGGCCCTTCGGTAATCGCAATATCTGCCACTGCATTTAATGGAATCGGGCCAAACTCCTTGGTTTGTACCAGCAAACTTTTCAGCGCTTCCATATTATCCCTAAAATCCTGTCCATAGCGTGCGATGACCGGAAATCGTTGCCGGCCTTCGATTGTGGTTGTAAGTTTCATTCCGCCCAAGGCGCTCTGTACCACTGCGTTCACATCATCCACGGTTAAACCATAACGGCTGATTTCGTCTCTTTTGATTTTAATGTCAATATACTTTCCACCTGTAATTGGTTCTACATACAAATCTTTCACGCCGTTGATTCCCTGCAATTCATTTTTTATTTTTTGGGAAAAAGCGTAAATCGTATCCAAATTTTGTCCATACACTTTCACTCCAACATCAGTCCTGATGCCGGTTGACAGCATATTGATGCGGTTAATGATTGGTTGTGTCCATCCATTGGTAACGCCGGGAATTTGCAATTTGCTGTTCAGTTCATTGATAATATCTTCTTTTGTTTTTCCGGCTCTCCATTCAGATTTTGGTTTTAATAAAACAATAGTCTCAATCATACTAATAGGAGAATTATCAGTGGCTGTATTCGCCCTTCCTGCTTTGCCTAAAACATTTTTCACTTCCGGCACGGAAGCAATAATTTTATCCTGAACCTGCAGGATTCTTTTTACTTCAGTATTAGAAACATCTGGCATCATCACAGGCATGAATAATATAGAGCCTTCATCTAACGGCGGCATAAATTCGCGACCCAAACTTAAAATCAGTGGAATACTTACCAGTAAGGCAATGATATTAATAGCTATGGTTGTTTTGCGCCATTTGATGCACAATCGAATGACAGGTTCATAAATCTTGCGCAATCCTTTATTTAACGGGTTTGCAGATTCAGGTGTAAATCTTCCTTTCAGAAAGAAGGAGATCAAGACTGGAGTAAGGGTTAACACCAGAATAGCATCTATTGCAATAATGAAAGTTTTGGTGTATGCCAAAGGATGAAACAATTTCCCTTCCTGCCCCGTAAGTAAAAATATAGGAAGAAAGGAAGCAATAATTATAATAGTTGAAAAAAATACGCCTCTGGAAACCTGTTTGCATGAGCGTTCTATAATACTTAATCTTACCTCTTTCGGTATTTTTACATAATTCTTTTTAGTTACTATTTTTTTAAAAATGTTTCTCATTTTATTTAGGTTTATTAGCAGGATTGTTTTGCCATTCAGATAAGTTGTGATACGCGTTTTCCGACATGATAATGCCATTGTCAACAATAACTCCTATAGCCAGCGCTATCCCTGTAAGCGACATAATATTGGAAGAAAGGCCAAACGCATTTAGTAAAATAAAGCTGATGGCAATCGTGACGGGAATCTGGATAATGATATTCAGGGCGCTGCGCCAATGAAACAGGAAGAGTAAAACGATCAGCGAAACTGCGATCATTTCTTCTATTAATTTTCCTTTGATATTTTCTATGGCAGCTTCAATTAATGTGCTGCGGTCGTACGCGAATTTAAAATGAACTCCCTCAGGCAATCCTTTTTCAACCACTTCCATTTTTGCTTTTACATCATGAATTACTTTATCAGCGTTTTCCCCATATCGCATCACTACTATTCCTCCAACAACTTCTCCTTCGCCATTTTGATCAAAAATGCCTAACCGTTCGCCGCCGCCTAACTGTACTGTACCAATATCTTTTATCCTGACAGGAATACCGTTGTTATTGGCAATTCCTATGTTTTCGATGTCTTCTTTGTTCTTTATGTAACCAAGACCGCGAATAATGTAAGACATATCGCTCATCTCAAATTTTCGTCCACCAACATCATTGTTATTGGCTTTCACTTTGTTCATCACATCCATCAGCGAGATATTGTAATACTGCAATTTCAATGGATCAACCACGATTTGGTATTGCTTTTCAAAGCCACCGAAAGATGCTATTTCTGCAACCCCGGGAACGGTTTGCAAAGCAAATTTGATGTACCAGTCCTGCAAAGTTCTTTGCTCGCCGAGGTCTAAATTTTTAGCGTCTAACGTGTACCAAAGAATATGCCCAACGCCTGTTCCATCAGGGCCGAGCGCAGGAGTAACACCGGGCGGAAGCAAACGCTGTGCATAATTCAAGCGTTCCAACACGCGGGTTCTTGCCCAATAAATATCTACATTATCTTCAAAAATTACATACACAAAACTCATCCCGAACATAGAAGTGCCGCGAATGTTTTTGACCTTTGGAATACCCTGGAGGTTGGATACCAAAGGGAATGTGATCTGGTCTTCCATGATCTGTGGGCTTTGGCCTTCCCATTCTGTAAAAACAATTACCTGGTTTTCCGAAAGATCGGGAATGGCATCAATCGGATTTTTTTGTACGGCGTAGATTCCCCACGCAAACAAGCTCAATGCAATTACCAAAACAATATACCTGTTGCGGAGTGAAAGTTCAATTAGTTTCTGAACCATTGTTGATTATTTAATTCGTTTCCTTTTTAAGATTATGTACTAACTCCATTCAGTAGCAAAATGAAAAAGGAATAATAGTGAATTTGAAAAATAGAATGGACGTAGAATTGGCTTAAATAAAGCCTTGTCCGACAAAAGGAAGGTTAAATCAAATTCTAAAAACGCAATTGAAAATATAATCCGGAACCGTATGAAGTAGCGGCGGCGCATTGCTTAGGTTAGCAATATAAATTTCCTGAGAAGGAAAATTAATTACCTGAAAAGATAAAGGAAATAAATGTAAATTGATAAAGTGTAAAACAGGTGTGCAAATTACATCAGCGGTAACATGATTATCTTTTACTTTAAAGAATTGATATTTTGTTTTGCAGCAATCGCTTGTGCCATCATCGTTAGCACAGGTCTGTTGTTCGTGCTGCGTAATTGAAACAGTTACTGATTTTAAATTACCACAACAATAAAAACTTTTCAGACTTAACCCTAACGATGAGATAGAGTATATGCTAAGAAGTAATATGACGGTAATTTTTTTCACTGTTCGCGCAAAGATAAAGTTATTTGAGATTCTGTTTTACAAAGAATTTCATAAGTTCGTATAATGTAATGGTAAATTTATGTACCAATTTGAAAAAATAGAAAGACTGAATTTAATAAAATATGATTTTGATCATCTAAAATATGATTTTAATCATCGAAGGCCTTTAAAGATATTAAGGTTATAAATTATTTAGCAATAAAATCTTTAGAATAAGTTCTAATCATATTTCTTACTTCCCTGAACTTTTCCATTACCTCATTCTTCGCTGCCTTTTGCTTTTGCAGGATCATAAAATTATAATGAATTTTTTTTGCCTCTGAGGGAAAGAGTGGCATCTTTCTTTTGCATTATCACATACGGTTATTACAAATCAAAATCAATATTCCGGTATTCTTCTATATTATTTGAGGTATGGTGCGAAATATCAATGCCGTCTTTTTTCATCACAGCAATGGCCCGCGAATTTACGCCATGCGTTTCAATGCCTGCAGAATATATTTTTGCTTTGCCATTTGCAAAATACCTTAAATAGCCTTCTGCTATCTGGCTGCGGCAACTATTGGCTATGCAAAGCACTAATACTTTTTTCATTTTAAATTTTGATTTCATTTTAAAACCCTTTTCTCAACATTTCTGCATACTCGTCAGGCAACGGGCTTGTTTCTATTGCCTTTGCAGCCGTTTCTACGTCATAATCAAAACGGATAAAATCAATGCCAATACTGTCTTTATTGGAAATGCTGCTGTTCTCATTTATGGTAAGTATCACATAGCCGCCTTGAGGATTTCCATCCTTTGGTTTACCTACTGAACCAATGTTTATTGCATGACGATAATGAGTATCTTCATCTAACACTGATGGTAAAATTCTGTGATAAGGTTTGTGAGTATGACCAAAGCACATAATGTCTGCGTCAGCCTGTTCCATTATTCTTAATAGACTTTTTTCTTCCCTGTCTTCAAACAAATACTCATTTATTTTTCGCGGACTTCCATGCACTAATAATAAATTGAGCTTATCATTATTCAACTGAAACTCTATTTTGATATGAGCCGGTAATGTTCTTAAATATTTTCTTTCATCTTCTTTGATAATCGAGTTGGTAAAAGAGATGGATATTTTGCCCATTTCTTTTTCATGTTCTTCTTTATAGGCACAACCGCAATCATCACTCTTTCTGCCAATCCCAAAATCATAATTGCCTGCAATTGTTGGAATATGCCTTTTTCTTATTTCACTGATTACTTCATTTGGCCAGATATTATAACCTACTAAATCGCCAAGGCAATAAAGGGCATCAGGTTTACGATTTTCAACGTCTTTAAAAAAGGCTTCAAGTGCTGGTAGATTGGCATGAATGTCGGAAAATAATGCAATTTTCATTTGTTGATTTTAAGCGTTTTGTAATTGTTGTTTTGAATAATATTTTCTTCTTAACCAAAAAGCCACATTCACCAGAGCAATTAATGCAGGCACTTCTACTAACGGGCCGATTACCCCCGCAAACGCCTGCCCTGAATTAATTCCAAAAACACCGATGGCTACTGCAATGGCTAATTCAAAATTATTTCCAGCTGCCGTAAAAGCTATTGAAGCATTCGTTGAATAATCCGCCCCCATTTTCTTGCCAATTAAGAAACTGACAAAAAACATCAGGACGAAATAAATGACTAAGGGAATAGCAATCCTTACAACATCCATTGGTATCTGCACAATCAATTCACCTTTTAAACTAAACATGATTACAATCGTAAAAAGTAACGCTATTAATGTAATTGGAGAAATCATGGGAATGAATTTTTTCTCATACCATTCTTCACCTTTGAATTTTATCAATGAATACCTGCTTAGAATTCCTGCGGCAAATGGAATACCTAAATAGATAGCAACGCTTTCTGCAATTTGCCCGATAGTAATATTAACCTCTGAACCCGTAATGCCAAATAACGGAGGAAGAACTGATATAAACACATAAGCATAGACGCTATATAATAATACCTGAAAAATACTGTTCAGCGCAACCAAACCTGCAGCATATTCTCTACTGCCTTCCGCTAATTCATTCCATACAATGACCATCGCAATACAACGGGCAAGCCCAATCAGAATTAATCCGGTCATATATTCAGGATAACCGTGCAAAAAAACAATGGCGAGAATAAACATCAATACTGGCCCGATTATCCAATTCAGAAACAACGAAACGCCCAATACTTTTGCATTTTTAAAAACCTCCCGCATTTTATCATACCTGACTTTTGCAAAAGGCGGATACATCATGAGGATTAATCCGATTGCCAGTGGAATATTTGTAGTTCCTGTTGAAAATGAATTAATAAATGCAGATGATGACGGAAAGAAGTATCCGATGGAAACACCAACAGCCATTGCCAAAAAAATCCACAAGGTTAAATACCGGTCTAAAAAGCTTAATTTCTTTCTTTCATTTGCCGGAGCGCAATTGTTTGCTGTCATTCTGTTTTTTTTATTAAATCCCAATTGTTTTACTTCTTCTTTCCATTAAAATAGTATCTCTCCATTTCCCATTCATTTGCCCGATGCGTTCTCTTGTACCCAATATCCGAAATCCAAACGCTTCATGAATTTTAATGCTTGCTATATTTTCAGGAAAAATCCCTGCCTGTAAAGTCCAGATATTATTCGCTTCGCTTTCTTCAATCAATTTCTGCAGTAGTTGTTTTCCCACACCTTTTCTCCTGGCTTTACCACTTACATATACACTTACTTCCGCTACGCCCGCATATACGCATCTTTCTGAAACCCCTGTAAGCGCTGCCCAACCTAAAATAATTCCATCTCCTTTTGCAACCATGCGACTATGTTGAAGGTGGTCGTTGTTCCATTCGTGCCAATCCGGTGACTGTTGTTGAAAGGTCGCATTGCCTGTAGCAATGCCTTCTTCATAAATTTGTTTTACCGCTTCCCAGTCTTTCGGAAGCATTTTATCTAAGATGATCATTGAAAATAATTTTTTTAATTACAACATCCCGGAGCACATCCACATTCTCTTTCTGAAGTTTTTTCTGCATAAACAGTAATACTAAAAATTCCCGCGTCTGAGTTTTTAAAAGATGCGATTTCATCTGCAGATAAATAATTACTTAAAATATCATCCGGAACAACGATTGTTTTTTCTTTCTGAATCATAATGTTTGTGAATCCGTTTGATTCTATCAATTCCAGGTAGGTTTGTTTTTGAATAGCACCTGAAACACAGCCTGCATACATCTCAGCAGCATTTTGAATGTTTGCAGGAAGATCGCCAACTAACACAATGTCAGAAATACTGAAATGGCCACCTGGCTTCAATACCCTGAAGATTTCTTTAAAAACTCCTGATTTATTTGGAACGAGGTTTAAAACACAATTGCTTACAATTACATCGGCAACATTAGAAGTAACCGGCATTTTTTCGATGTCGCCCTGACGGAATTCGACATTGTTTAATCCCCTTAATTCGGCATTGCTTCTCGCTTTTTCAATCATCGCAGGTGTAAAATCAATTCCTATCACTTTTCCTTTCTCGCCGGTTTCATAGCGGGCAACAAAAGCATCATTGCCCGCGCCGCTTCCCAGATCAATTACTACATCTTTTTTTTTAATTTTTGCAAATTGTGTCGGCAATCCACATCCCAAACCAAGATCTGCATCGGGATTGTAACCTTCCAAATGCTTATAATCTTCAGACATGATGTTGTACACTTCATCACTACAACAGCCGGAGCCGCAGCAGGATGATTGATTCGTTTCTTTGTCCTGTAAAGCAATCTCTGAATATTTTTGCTTTACGATTTCTTTTAGACCATTTTCGTTTTCCATTATTTTATGTTTTTATTATTATCGGAATATTACGATTAGTATTTGCAAAAAAAATCAGCAACACTGGTTTGTTCCTTTGTAAGAATCAAAAAGCTGATTAAGTCTTTCTTTTGCTACCTTCCATTCCTTTTCATCAATACAGTAACAAACAGTTGCTCCATCAATGTCACCCTTTATTAATCCTGCCTGCTTTAATTCCTTCAAATGCTGTGAAACGGTGCTTTGTGACAAGGGAAGTTCGTCCACAATGTCACCACAAATACACGCTTGCTTTTTTATTAATAAATTAAGAATAGCGACTCGTGCCGGATGGGCAAGCGCTTTGGCGTAATTGGCAATCCGGTTATCCTTTAGTGTAAATTCTTCTGATTTTGTTGCCCCCATGTTGTTTCTTTATTAATCGCAAAATTACGATGTAATATTTACAGCACAAACATTTTTTAAAAATTTTCGAAATATTTTTTTTAAGAATCCCTAGTTATCATAATTCTTAATAAATTAATTATCATTTTGAACTAAATGCATTTTGAAAGAAAAATAGAAATCCCAACTAATTGTTCGTTTACTGTTTTATGATAATAGAAAAAAGGTATATCCAATTTCTTTGTTGAGACAGTTAAATTTATTTTGCTTTTTTTAAGTTTTCAATTTTCCACAATGAATAATTAAGTTTATAAAATATCTTAAATACCAGGCAATACTCTTCAATTATTTTATCGATACTGAAATCTGTTGTCCAGGTAACCTGAAGTTGGCCTAAATTTCCAATTTCATTATTCTCTGCTATACCAATAAAATATTTTCTAAAGATTCTAAATATTGTTCCTTTATTAGTTTGAAAAAGTTCAGGATATTTACTTTTTACTGACTTTCCAAAATGCTCACTTTCCACTAATTCAAATTCTCCATACTGTGAAAGATTCAAAAAATCTATCCAAAAAGTATCAGCCATATTCTTAAGATTTTTGGAATGCCGGAAATAGGTGCTCAAATAAACTCCCTTTTCTCCAAGTCCTAAATAATAAGAAGATTTTGTCTTTTTGGAGTTTATAATTAATTCAGGGCCATAAAAATTTTCTGAAAATTTATCACTTTCAAAATCATCTTTAAAATTTCCAAATTCCAGTGCCATTTCAAAAATTTTAAAAAATACATTAACTACTTCATAAAGTAATTTAATTTTATCTTCCCCTGAAAGCTTCTCAGAATATGGCGCTTTGCGATAAGAATTTATAAGATTTGTCCAAGTATCAAAATATTCAGACTGATTTGTGATTATTTTCTTTAAACGATTTTCCATAATTAATCTTTATAAAGCTACTACCAAAGCGAGGAAACAAATGTAATTATCAGAAAAATCAGAAAGATAAACTAATAGCTTTTAGTGACATAGCAGTACTCCCGCTTTATTCTATAAAAATGGGAAAATATTGTCGGGAGAACTGCTATGAATTGAAAGTAACGGATGTATTGAGATTGACTCGTTCCTCACCAAACACAATACAAGATTCATAAATGAAAAGACATTCGCACCACATCCTTCATTCTTTCGGAAGAGGTGCTTGTAAAGAGTATTGTGTATCCAGCTTTTTCGCTCCTTCCTTC
>DAHXOZ010000070.1 GCA_027364635.1 bacterium
TTATTTTCAAACGCCTCTGTTCACGATGTTAATGTTCTTGATATGATATCTTTTGAGGCCAATAGTTTCTATGTTATGGATAGAGGATATGTAGACTATAAAAGGCTTTACAAGGTTCATCTCTGCGGAGCTTTCTTTGTGACAAGAGCAAAAGATAATATGAACTATAGGCGTTTGTATTCTCGTCAAAAAAATAAAAGCTCTGGAGTAATATACGACCAGATAATAATGCAAAACAACTTTTATGCTTCAAGAGATTATCCGGAAAAAATGAGAAGAATAAAATTTAAAGACGCAGAGACGGGGAAGGTTCTTGTGTTCCTCACCAATAATTTTAATCTTACCGCAAATGAAGTTGCACAACTGTATAAGCATCGATGGAAAATAGAATTATTCTTTAAATGGATAAAGCAACATTTGAAAATAAAATCCTTCTGGGGACATTCAGAAAATGCAGTAAAAACACAGGTATGGATTGCAGTGTCTGTTTATGTTTTAGTAGCTATCGCAAAAAAGAGATTTATGCTAAAACAAAGCCTCTACGAAATTCTACAAATTATAAGCATATCCATTTTTGAAAAAATGCCCATAAATCAACTGTTTCAGGAAACTCAATTACAATATTTCAAAGAACTAAATCATAACCAATTGAAAATGTTTGACTAATATCAAAACGATAGTGACTTTTTTTCTTCGTTTACTATAAATAGATTTTAAAATTATCAACAATCGTTATTCAACGGGATGATATATTTATTTTGAGTGTTTCAACATATCTGTTTTTGTGTTTTTGGAAAAAAACAGCCGACCGGAAAAATAGGGGTGGTTGTATAATTAATTTAAAACCTAACTCTCCCTTTTCCCTTCCAGCAAGAGTTTCAAAGCATGATCAAAATCACCGGCGGCAGTAACTTCACCGGCATTGACAAAGAAAATTTCATCGGCATTTTCAATGGTATTCAAACGATGCGCAATGATCACTTTGGTAGTAGAACGAGGTAGTTTCTCTAAAATTTCTTCCAACAATTTTTCAGTGATGGTGTCGATATTAGCAGTGGCTTCATCCAAAATCAGCAATTCGGGTTTGCGCAAAACTGCCCTGATAAAAGCCATCAGTTGTTTTTCACCAAGACTCATAGAATCACCGCCTGAAACGATTTTGGTATCTAATCCATTTTCAAATCTATCTACTAAATTTCCCAACCCTTCCTCCCGCAGAACTCTATTTAATTGCACTTCATCAAAAAGTTTATACGCTTCATTTCCATACAAAATATTATCCCGAACGGTGCCATTGAACAAAAAAGGTTCCTGTAAAATGAAGCCGATTTTTTTACTGAGTTCTTCCGGCTGGTAACTTCTCAGGTCTTTTCCGTTTAAAAATATTTCTCCTTCCGTAGGATCGTACAATCTTGAAATTAAAGACGCAGTAGTTGTTTTTCCTCCACCAGTCGGGCCTACAAAAGCATACGTTTTTCCCTGCTCCAATTTGAAGTTGATGTCGTGCAACACTTCTTTGCCATCAGGATATTTAAAGGAAACCTTATTGAAGATCAATAATGAAGCACCAGGAATTTGTAAAGTGGATGAGCCTGTTTTTTGTGAAAGATCCGATTCTAAATTTAAGATGATCGAAATCCTATCCCACGCCGCCATTGCGGTTTGAAAGCTTGCCCAAAGTGTTGCCAGTTGGCGTAAAGGTTGGTAAAAATATTGTACATACGCAATGAAACTGATCAGCAAGCCAATCGTAAAGTTTCCTGTCGAGATCAAATAAATTCCGAAAGCCAAAACGATCAGTTGGGCAATATTCGAAAACAAAGTAAACACAGGAACAAAAAGTGTGTTTACCAAACCTGCTCCAACAGCGGCTTTATAATTAATTACATTGGCAAGGTTAAATTTTTCCCTGAAATAATCCCTGCGGTTAAAAGCGACGATGGTTTTAAAATTGCCAAGGCTTTCCTGTATTTCAGCACTTAAGCCACCAGTGCTTTTTAAACTTGCTGCGTTCTTCTTTTTCACCAGCGGGGAAATAAGTTTTACAAATATTAAAATAAAAACAGCAGGTAATAATGCGGCTGCACCCAAATCAGCATGAATTACCAGGAGAAAAATGGCGGCACCCGTCATGGTGAAAATGCTATCTACAAATTGAAGAAGCGATTGCGAAAAAAACTGGTTTACCCTGTCGGTATCATTGTTAATCCTGGAAATAAGATCGCCTGCTTTGTTCTGGTTAAAAAAGGCAATTGGTAAACTTTGTATTTTATTAAAAACCGCGTTTCGCAGGCTATACAACATCCGTTGCCCGATGCTGCCCATAATTTTGGTTTGTAAATAATCGGTAACAGCAGAGATAATAAAAAGCCCAAGCAAAATTCCGGAAAATATAGCAAGCCCACGGTATATTTTTGTTTGAATATAATGATCAATCGTATAACCGATCAGGTAAGGCGTCAGCATTGCTATGCCTGAATTCAATGCCATTACTATAAAAGCAATATAAAGATTTCGCCTTTCTTCCTTCATAAAGTGCAGCATTTTTTTTAAGGCTGCCCTGGTTGAAGTTTCGTGTTTTATATTAAGATTGTAATCCATTTTTTTAAACCGTTAAATCAGTGGTGCTTTTTTGCGACTGATAAATTTGAACATACTCAGGAGAGTTTTGCATCAGGTATTCATGCTTGCCCTTTGCGATTAATTCACCTTCCATTAATACAATGATCTGGTCATACTCTTTTACAGGATCAATTTTTTGTGTAACTGAAACCAGTGTTATGTCAGCATAATTTCGTTTTACATTTTCTGAAATTTTTTCTTCTGTCAAAGTATCCACTCTTGCGGTAAAGTCATCCAGCAACAATATTTTTGGATTGATGGCCAATGCACGCGCCAGCATGATACGTTGCTTTTGTCCGCCTGAAAGACTGGAGCCGCGCTCAGAAACGATGGTTTCCAACCCGTTTGGAAGTGTATTTATAAAATCATTTAGCTCTGCAGTTTCAATCGCTTTCTGTAAATCTTCTTCCGTCACCTCAGCATTGAAAGCAATATTTTCCCGAAGGGTTAAATTGAAAATAATGCTGTCCTGGAAAACCAGGCCTATTTGGCTCAATAGTGAACCCCGGTTGTATTCTGTGATATTGATATCATCATAAAAAATAACGCCTTCTTTGGGTTTAATTAAGCCGGTTAATAAATAAAGTAGCTGCGTTTTTCCCGCCGCTGTAGGCCCGATGATCGCTGTTCTTGTTCTGCCTTCAATAGTAAATGAAACATTTTTCAAGGCAGGATTTTCGCCGTAATAAACACTTATATTTTCCAGGGTTATGTTTCCATCCAAATCTTTGGTTACTGTTCCTTTGTCTACAAAATCAGGTGTTTCAAGTGTGTTATGAATACGCTGATAGGAAGCAGAAGCACGCGCGATCACGCTGCTCATAAAACCAATCATGATGATGGGAAAAATTAAAATAGCGATGTAACTGTTGAAAGCCGCAAATTCACCTAATGTCATACTTCCGGAAATCACAAAATGGCCGCCTAAAGCAAGTACCGTAAGTCTTGCGAGGTTTGCCGTTAATATGATGATGGGAATAAGCGTTGCAAACAAACGCAAAATAGACAACCCCAAATTCTTGGCTTCGGTATTGGCATCCATAAATTTATTGTACTCGGTAAATTGTGCGTTCAACACGCGAATAAGCGCTGAACCGAGGATGCTTTCATTGATCACTTTATTAAGCCAGTCAATTACTTCCTGGGATTTTTTAAATAATATTCTTACTTTTTTTAAAACCAAATAAAAAGTAGTGGCGATGATAGGAATAATCAAAAGCACTGCCAGGCCTAATCTCCAGTTGATATTCAGTAATAAAATACTGGCGCCGATTATTAATATTAAAGAAGAAACGATGGAAACGATCGCCTGCGAAACAAACATTTTGATCGCATCAACATCAGAAGTGAGATTGGTAAGAAGCTTGCCCGGTGTAACATCCTGTATATACACATAATCTTGTTGTGAAATTTTGGAAGCCAGTTTTTTACGCATATCACGCGCCACTCTTTCAGAGGCAAAAGTCTGAATGATGCTTTGGATGTAAGTAAAAATGAAAATTAAAATGGCTGCGATAGAAAACCACGTAATGATTTTCTTCATGCTGAACGTGCCTTTTGAAAAATCATCGATACCAAACTGGATAATTTTTGGAATAACGAGGTTAAGCCCGTTGCTCAACAGCGCGAAAAATAAAAGCGCACTGATCATACCTGAATAAGGTTTCAGGATTTTGAATATATTCGGTTTTTTTTGTTTTTGTTTTTTTTTCTGTGATTTCATTCACTGTTTTTTCGATAAGAAAAAAATATTTTTATGTTATAAAAGTTTAAAATTTTTAAATACAAAGTAAACTGAAATATTTTTTAAAAGAAGATCAGTTTTCGGTGAATGGAAGCCAGTTGTCGGTAAAACTTATTTTTCAGGATTATACATTCAGGCGCGTTAAAGTAAAGTTCCCCTGAGCACCCACAGTGCTATATTGAAAAAGATAATTAAACCGGTAACATCAACCAGTGTTGCCACAAACGGAGCGGAAGAAGATGCGGGGTCGGCGCCTAATTTTTTCAACAGCAGCGGAAGCATGCTGCCGATTAATGAACCCCACAGAACCACGCCAATTAAAGAGAAGAAAACAGTGAATCCTATCAGCATCCAATGAAGGCCATAAATATCCGGTATTACACCATGGTGCATCAAAAAACTCCAAAGGGTAATTCGTAAAAAGCCGATACATCCCAAAATAATTCCCAGCATTAATCCGGATAAAATTTCACGTCGCATTACACGCCACCAATCGCCAACGCCCAATTCCCCGAGTGCCATTGCCTGGATAATCAAAGTAGACGCCTGCGTACCACTGTTACCTCCGGTACTGATGATCAAAGGAATGAAATTGGTTAGGATTATGGCAGCCTTCATTTCATCATTATAAAAAGCCATCGCAGTAGCGGTAAGCATTTCTCCAAAAAACAAAATGGTCAACCAGCCAACCCGTTTCTTTACCAAACCGAAAAAAGGCGTTTCCAGGTAAGGCATATCAAGCGCTTCGGCACCACCTATTTTTTGGATGTCTTCACTAAACTCTTCGTTCGTCACCCACAAAACGTCGTCAATCGTAACAATACCAAGCAGCACATTATAATCGTCTACAACGGGCAGGGCTACACGATTATTCATTTTAAAAACTTCGTTCGCTGTTTCCTGGTCATCGTTTACATTCAGTTCAATGAATCGCCCATCCATCATTTCACTAACCTTGGTTTCGGGTGAAGCCAAAATAAATTCGCGGATACGTAGATCATCCAATAATTCGCCATGTTTGTTGATCACATAAATCACATCGATGGTTTCGGTATTTTTTCCAACATTCCTGATAATATTTAAAACTTCAGCAACCGTATTGTATTCATAAACATACACGTAATCAGGTGTCATCAAACGGCCTACGCTGTTTTCAGGATAACCAAGCAGCGAAAGGGTAATCTTTCTTTCTTCGGGCACCAATGTTTTTACCAGTTCGCGGACTACTTCATTAGAAAGGTCTTCAAAAAATGAAGTCCTGTCATCCGGTTCCATTTTATTGAGCAATTCTGCACTTTTGGTCGGCGGAAGGCTTTTTATGATTCTCTTTTGAGTAGGATGATCCAGTATTTTAAACACACCGGTAGCGCGGTTCATGGTGAGCCGCATGAAAATATCTATTTCCTTGTCTTCATTTTCATCAATAAGTTCAGCAACGTCACTGATATTTTGTTCATTCAAAAACTCACTTATCGCTTCTTCATTTGCTGAATTCAAAACATCTTCAAATTGCTCCTGAACCAAAATTTCTTCTTCGGCCATGAGAATCGTTTTACGGCATGAGGGCGCAAAATTAATTTATTTTTATCTTTAGAGGAAGGTTAATTAGCTGATTAGACAATTAGCTAATTAGCTGATGTGCCAATGGAGAAGCCTTAGGAAAATAAGAATTAGCAGCCAAAGTTGGTTTACTATTAATTTTTAATGCGATAAGAAACACGTATGATAAAAAGTTATTTATTTATAAAAAAAGCTGCATCAAAAGGAAGGGGTGTATTTACCAAGGAATTGATTGGTGCAAATACAGTTATAGAGGAAGCGCCGGTTATAGTTATGAGCGCGGAAGATCGAATTAATATTGATAAAACGTTATTGCATGATTACATTTTTGCCTGGGGCGAAAATAAAGACAAATGTTGCATGGCTTTGGGTTTTGTGCCGATTTACAATCATAGTTATGCAAGCAACTGTGAATATTTTATGGATTTTGAAGAAGAAACCATTCAAATAAAAACAGTAAGAAAGATCAATGCCGGTGAAGAACTGACCATAAATTATAATGGCGACTGGAACGATCCAAAAAAGATATGGTTTGAAGTTTTTTAATTAGCCGATAAGCCAATTAGCTAATTATCTTTATTATTTACCAACATCCATTTAGCAGTTTCGTAAATAGCTGACGTAAGTTGAGATAGATTTTTTTTGACTGAATCCTGTTGTTTGCTATCCAGTGAAAGTGTATTTGAATTAATCGGCATCAGGCTTTCTTGGCTGATCCGTAAATTCTTTACAAAATAATAATCGTCAGTAACCACGCCGATATTTCCTTCATCATGATGGATGATAAATGCGGCATTCATTTTATTTTTTGAATTCAAAAGATCTCTTCCTAATGTAGTATTGATGTACGATTGATGCACCATTCCTGCAAGCGTGGGAAGAATATCAATTTGTGAAACCACTTCATGCCTTGTTTTTGCAGTCAGTAGTTGAGGTGCATAAAATAAAAGTGGCACATGTTCATCACTCAGGCTTCCTTTTTCCCATGCATGGGGATAAATCGCTGAAGTTTCGCCTTCTACACCATGATCACCGACGAAAGCAAAAATGGTGTTATTGAACCACGGTTGTTTTTTTGCATTTTCAATTAATGTTTTAAAACAGTAATCGGTATAGCAAAAAGATTGAAATTCCTGCAAAGATTCGAAACCGTACTTATGCAAGGTGTCTTCGTTCACTTTTCGTTTTACAAAATCAGAATCTTCAGCCGGAATATCGTAGGGACGATGGTTGTCGGCCGTTTGAACCATCGCAAAAAAAGGTTTTTTCTGTTGCGAAAAAACGTCTTCTGCTGCAAGAAAAAGATTTTTATCGCTGATGCCCCATACATTCAAAGGTTTTGCCTTGTAGGAACCTTCCTGGAAAATTTTTACACCTTTTATATTTTTAATAAGGCCGTCGAAATTATTGAAATCGCTGCTGCCTCCGAGAAAATAAAATTTGTTATAACCTTCAAACGAATTAATAATGGTGTGTTGCTGAACCGCATCGGGATCGCGTGTGGAAAATTCGGATAATTGCACATCAGGAATTCCCGAAACTACAGCAAAAACACCGCGGGCGGTTCCGAAGGTGGGTGTAAAACAGCGATCGAAAAAAATGCCGCTGTCGCAAAGTTGTTTAAAATAAGGAGTTGTATTAAGAGGATTACCGCTCATACTGCTTTTGTACATGCTGAAACTTTCGCAAATAACCAGAACTATGTTGGGCCTGCTTTCCAGCGTTTTACTGTTGGGGAGAACCAGTCGCGAATAATCGATATTGTTAATATTGTCGGAATCAAGTTGTAAAAAATCAGCAATCACCGGAAAATAACTTTTTGCTTTTTCATCATCGAAAGAAGGTTTTCTGAATTTCAGCGTTGAAAAAAAATTTTGCATCGGATTTAACGCCACATACGATTTAAAATTATCGTTCAGTTCAAATGCATCTTTCCATTTTAAAGGATGAAAAGAAAAAATTCCATACAAACACCATAATAAAAAAATCACGGCGCCGGCATGCCATCGTTTTTTGTAAACCATATTTTCCTGCTCATTTCTTTTGGTGAGCACATGCGTATGTTTAAACAGTTTTGATAGTAGAAAAACCGAAAGAAATAATGCAGTTGCCAGCCACACCATAGGATAACTTTGCCAGAGCATTTTGAAAGAAATGGAAGGGTCTTCGGCAAAATTTAAAGCGCTTGCATTGATGCGTGTATGGTTATAACTGAAATTTCCAAAATCGGCACCAAAAAAAAATAAAAGAAAAAGAGTTGCAACAGCGAGGTAATATGACCACCATTTTTTATTTCTTTCAGAATGAAAAGGAGAAAATCGTGGATACACTGAAAGAATTGCAATAGGCAAAATAAGAATGGAAATCCATTTGGCATCATACCTGAAACCGAGTGCGAATGAAGGTAGTAATGAAATCACACTCATGTTTTCCGGAATAAATAAAACAACCGTTGCAATCCTGAGAATGGTAAATATAAGCAGGTAAATCAACCATAGCATTGTGATCCATTTAATCGTTAATGGAACAGAGCCGGGGATTTTTGCTTTAAGAATCATGATTAAACGCTGAAATTCATTTCCTTCATTATTTGTTGGTTTGCTGTTTCTTGTTGTTCAAAAGCATATACTTCGCGGTCTGATAATAAGCATCCGACAATTGTTCAAGTGCTTTCTTGTCTGCGTTTATTTCAGGCGTTGATGGTAGTGTATTGTTATTGGCCGAGGATCTGAAATCAGTTTTGCCTGTTGAAAGATTATTTACATACACATATTGATCTGTAACAATCCCAATTTGTTTTACCATCGGATCGAATAAAAATGCAAGATTTTTAAAACGAACATTATTGTTTTGGGTTGTGTCGAATAAGTTTCTTCCAAGCGTGGTATTGGTAAAAGATATATGGGCCAATGCGGATACAGAGGGTACCAGATCAAGCTGGGAGCAGGTTCTGTTAATGCGTTGGGGTGCAAGTAAATCCGGTGCATAAAAAAGTAAAGGCACATGTTGAGTAGTTAACCCGTCTTCTTCCCATGCTTTTGGAAACATGTCTCCGGCATCTCCGCGAATACCATGGTCGCCTACAAAAACAAAAATGGTATTTTTAAAATAAGGTTCTTTTTTAGCGGTTTCAATAAATGTTTTATAACTAAAATCAGTGTAACGGAAAGCATTCAGTTCCGCATTACTTTCAAAACCATATTTTTTTAAAGTATCAGAAGGGTAATTTTCTATAGGAAATGTTTTCCTGTCTTCTTCGGGAATGGTATAAGGTCTGTGATTGTCGGCGGTTTGAATTACTGCAAAAAAAGGTGCTTTCTGTTGCTTTAAAACTTTGTTTGCCTGCAGAAATAAATTTTTATCACTGATACCCCAAACATCAATTGGTTTTACCGGGTAATTTTCCTGCTCATAAAGATGGAGGCTGTCAATATTATTTGTCAGCAATCCCCGAATGTTGGCCCAGCTTGAGCTTCCGCCGATAAAATAAAATTTTTGATACCCCTTATAATCATCGATAATAGAATGTTCATCCACATAGGCCGGGTTTCGGCTCGCGGTATTCGGAAACTCAACATCCGGAATTCCGGTAACGACAGCCCACACACCACGCGCGGTTCCATAAGCGGGCGTAAAGCAACGATCGAAAAAGATTCCGTTGTTACACATTTGATCAAAGTAGGGAGTGGTGTTCAATGGATTGCCCCACATACTGCTTTTGTAAGCAGAAAAACTTTCGCAAATCACTACTACCACATTTGGTTTGCTGGCCAGCGGTGCTGCTTCGTGTATTCTTTTATAATTCAGATGAACACTATCGGGGTTTGGAACGTTAAGATATTGCGCCATCAGCGGATAATATTCTTTTACCTTTTTAAGATCATAGGTGGAGTTTTTAAATTCCAAGGTGCTTAAAAAACTCTGAACCGGGTTTAAAGAAAGGTTCGCTTTAAAATTATCATCAAAAGTAAAAGCATCGCTCCAGCGCAATGGAAACTGGTTGAATCTTCCAAACGTTCCGAATCCTAATAATAAAGCGAAAGCAAACCCCATAATAATTCTTATAACAGGCTTACCCGAATAAACCGTTTTTTCCGCTTTATTATACCACCTTTGGATGAGCCAAAAAAGAACAGTGACTACTATTAACATCAAAAAAGTTAATTTAAAAACCGGGTAGGTTTCCCATACCATATTCAAAGATATTTTGGCATCGCCCAGATAATTTATTAAAGAAGCATTCAATCGTTCGTGGAGATAATCATAGTTCTCGAAATCAATGGCATAAAGAAATACAAGCGCTACAGTAATGATGAAAAAATAAACTTTGAAAACTTTCTTTGAAAAAGAGTTTTCAAACGGGTTACAGTTTTTGGTTACAAAAAGCCAAACCAATATCAGTGCAAATAAAATCCCTGTGCCGGTTAAAGTAGCAGGCGTGGCATGCCCTTTTTTCATGAATAAAAGCAGTAGCACCATGAACAACACCGTAAAAAATACTTCAATAATACTACCGACTGTCAACCTTTTTTTATCGTTGTAGGTTAAATGGAGATTCCCTATTATAAAAGGAAAAATGATCAATCCGCAAACAATCCTTTCATCAAAATTTAACCCGAGAAGAAACGGTTTTAAATAATTTGAAAAAGAAGAATCGAGCGGCGCAAAATGATAGTAAAAAATGAAACGCATGATGGTCATGAAAATCAAAAATGCGATCCCGGTTAAAAATATCCATTTTACCAATCGGGGAAAATTGGATTTTCTTTTCATCAGAAAAATTTAGGTGTAATTATAATTAAATTAGCCATCCGGTTTTTGGAAGGTTGTAATGGCAAATGTAAATATTTAACCACGGTTTTTAAGCAATAGTTATTTTTGCAATAATGAATTTGATGGAAATACAAAATGCGCCGTTTCTTCCTGAGGCGATAAAACAATTGGATTACCATTTGTTTGCAAAAATGAACGGCCAGTGGCATAATTCATTTTTTGATGTTTTTTTCCCTTTCATTCGTGAACCTACAGTATGGGTTCCGCTTTATTTTTTCCTGGTGGTATTTGTAACGCTGAATTTTAAAACCAGGGGTTGGATATGGGTTTTGTTTTTTCTGCTGAACGTGGCATTAAGTGATACGGTAAGCAGCAGGCTTATTAAAGAAAATTTCGTTCGCCTGCGTCCCTGTCACGATCCGGCACTTTTTGGACACATCAGATTTTTGGTTGCTTATTGCCCTGTAAGTTCAAGTTTTACTTCTTCACATGCAGTAAATCATTTTGCCGCAGCAATGTTTATATTTACAACATTCAGGAAAACAATCAGCCCTGCATGGGCTTTACTTTTTTTATGGGCGGCTGCTATTTCGTATGCACAGGTTTATGTAGGAGTTCATTTTCCATTTGATGTATTTTGCGGAACAATAGCAGGCCTGATTCTTGGATATATTCCGGCAACCATCTTCAATCGTAAATTTGGATTAGAGTTGCTTCAATGAAAAAATAATATATGGAACTGATCATTTTATTTTTCCTGATACTGTTAAACGCATTCATTGTAATGTGTGAGATGGCTTTGGTTTCTGCCAAAAAAAACCGGCTGGAAATGACAGCCAACAAAGGAGATAAAAAAGCACAGATTGTTTTAAAGTTAAAAGAAAATCCCGAAATCTTTTTATCAACGACCCAAATTTATATTACCTTAATCGCCATATTAACGGGTGTGTATTCCGGTGAAAGATTTAGCATTTATTTACAACCTGTTATTGAAAAAATCAATTTTTTGCAGCATTATGCCGCTACGATCTCTACAACTATTATTGTAATTATTGTCACTTTTCTCTCTATCCTTCTCGGAGAATTGATTCCCAAAAGGATAGCCTTGATGAATCCTGAAAGGATTGCAAAAGGCGTGGCGGTTCCTATCAAAACATTAAGTGATTTTTCTTACCCGCTTGTTTGGTTGTTAAGCAGCATGAGTTCAGGCTTTTTCAGGCTTTTTAATATTAAAAAAAGTACGGACAGCCAGGTAACGGAAGAAGAAATTAAAGCAATGATCAATGAAGGAAGTGAACTGGGCGCGATTGAAGAAGAAGAAAAAGATATTATTGAAAGAGTGTTTCATTTGGGCGACAGGAACATTACGTCTATCATGACGCATCGCACCGACATCATTTGGTTTGATATCAATGAAGAACGATCGTCGGTAAAGCAAAAGATCAAAGAGTTTCAACATTCTGTTTACCCTATTTGTGCCGAAACGATTGATGATATTGAGGGGATTGTTTATGTAAAAGATATGTACCTCAACCCCGATGCTCCTTTAAAAGAACTTCTCCGAAAAGCGCTGTTTATCCCTGAAAATAATTCTGCTTACCAGGTTCTCGAAAAAATTAAAATTACCAAAATCCCTTATGCTTTTGTAGTTGACGAATATGGAAGCCTTTTGGGAATGATCACCGTAAAAGATATTTTGAAAGCGATAGTAGGAGAGATGCCTGAAGAGGAAGATGATGAATACGTCATCATTGAAAGAAAGGATGGATCCTACCTGATTGACGGGCAAATACAATTCTATGATTTTCTCACGAAGTTTAATAAAACAGTGTGGATCAATGAAGGCGAAAATGAATTTGATACACTTGCAGGATTCATCCTGCACGAATTAAAGCGCATACCGGTTACCGGTGAGAAGTTTGATTGGCGCGGATTTGATTTTGAAATAGTAGATATGGACGGGCAGAGAATTGACAAAGTATTGGTCAATATTTCTGAGGAAATAAGAAGTGAAATGGAGGATTGAGGGAGAGTTGTAAGTTTTAAGTTGTAGGTTATAAGTTACGCGTGTGCTTAACCGTTACAGTGAATCAACAAAAAACCTGATTTAAATTTTGGAGGAATCCTATTTATTATAGGGGCTGCAAAACTACCGCAACAATGATTTCTCCTTGCTGCAATCTTACATTTTGTAGCAATTGCATTACCTGTAACCGGGTTTTTTGGGCCAATTATCGTGTAATTCTGTACAAGTATCGAAAAAATTTCTAAGTAATTTAATAAGAGTGTACATTACTCATAGAAGTCATCTCTTTATAACTTTTGCATTATTTTTTAATCACCAAAACATTTTAATCATGAAAAAGTTCATCTTTATTTTCAGCCTTTTATCAATTTTTTTGTTATTTTCCTTTTCAAAAAAAATAACATATACTACTTTTAAGCCAGTAACAAATTGTGGATCATGTACAGTACCGTATAATCTGACTGCGGTAAAAAGCGGAACTACTGAAGTAACGCTCGACTGGAAAAGTGATCCTGTCCCTTGCAGTTATTGGGGATATTTTAATACTTCAGGAGGGACGGTAAACTTTGGTGCGAGCACCAATACTTGGCCAATAACAATTTCCTGCCCATCAGATGCAATTAGCATACATTATTCAGTTACTGCTCATTGCACCGATGGCAGTTATTCATATTCAAATCCTGTATTTATTTATTTATTTCTAGCTATATTTAGTGAAGAGATGGCTTGTTTTATGAAATCATTATTTTTTATTCTATTCATGCTTATTTTGCAGCAAAGGGTCTTATCGCAATTACCTGCCTGCAAAGATTCTTTTCCGAAATCCTTATTGCTTAATAATTCTTTTGAGGACTATTCGGGTTGTAATTCAAGTTATCCATCTTTAGAAGGAGGGTTTATTGATGCGAATGAAAATTACGGGGGACTAAAAGTTAACCATTGGCACTCTTTTGCTACCAATACATGGGAAGTTCATTATTTTAATTATGATTGCGGAACCAAACAATTCAACAGCGCTTTTGATACTACAGCGTTCCAGGTTGACAAGCCCTGTTCCTATCGTTATCCCAAAGTACCTATGCCATTGCCTGCGGGGAACGGTTTTATTGGAATTACCGAGAATGATAACCAAAAATTTGTAAAAGAAACTTCCATAGTAAAGAATTATATTACCTATTGCCTGTCCCAGCCTTTGTATGCAGGGCAGAAATATCTGCTTACTTTTTATTTTGGCTTTGGCACTTCCGTATCAACAAACTGTAACGTAGGATATCCAAGCAAATCGCAAAGCCCATATACGGTGGCTATTTTTGGAAGGCAGGATTGTCCCGGCTATCCATTAAAAGTTGAGCCAGGTTCACCGGAATTGATGGGTGGATGTTTAACCAATAGTTCGGGCTGGGTGCAATTGGGAAAAGTTACCATAAAAGGAAATAATGAATGGGTAACAGCCGCTATTGAATTTACGCCTCCAACTAATATTAGCTCCATCGTTGTTAGGCGTAAATGCGGAGGGAATGAATAAACGACAATTCTCACATCCTTGTACTTTTATATTTATAGAATCTTTTTTTATACAACCATAATCATCTGTAAGCTGCACCCAATACAGGCCTGAAGTATCAACCTGCTGCGTCTCATCCGTACTTCCATTTTGCCAGAGATAACTGGTGGCGTCAGTAGTCTTTGCATTAAGCGTAATTGAGGCAGGCGAACAAAGCAAGGTATCGTTGCCCAGGGTAAAGTTGTTGAGACTTGAAAAGTTTACGGCAAACGGCAAACTGTTTAAGCATGTATTGTATGGCCTTCCGACGTTCACTACATAATTACCCGCTGCTTCCGGCTTATCGGGTACGGTATAGGTTTCAGCAGTGGCGCCCGGTATCAAAACCTGGTCTTTATACCACTGATAAGTAGAATTGATGTAAGGTGGCGCTTTTTGTCGCGTATAAGCAAAAATCGCTTCATCATTAGCTGTGGGTATTTTTTTATAAGCAGCATCCGCTGAGAGTGCCGGATCTTTACTGCGCAGGTGAAGTAAGGTGCTGTAAAAGGGCGCCATTGCATATTTTCCCCAGGTGATCGGGTCTCTTGTAAAAAATTCGAATTATTTCTTTG
>DAHXOZ010000071.1 GCA_027364635.1 bacterium
TTGATAATAAACTATTATTCTTAAATTTACAGAAAGATGCGGCAAAAATAAGCTTCATTATCAAACTTTTTAAAAACTCAAAGCCATGAAAATAAAACATTTACTGTTGCCTGTTGTGGTGGCTGCTTTCAGTAGTTGCAGTACCGCTTATCGCACAGGCCAAACGCCCGATGATGTTTATTATTCACCGGCACCGCAGGTAAATTCATACGTATCCACAGTGACCGAACAAGATAAAAATTCATATTCATACAGGAACCAGGAAGATGAAGACATCAGAAGAGGGATAAATGACCCGGTTTATCGAAATGCGATAACTTTTAGTATGGGAATGGGTTATGGCTATAATCCTTATTCTATGTATCCTTATAGCAGTTTTAATAATCCATTTTATGGATATGATGCTTTCGGCTATAACTCTTACGGCCTTAAAGGAATGTACGATCCTTATTATAGCCCGTTTGGGTATAATAACCTGGATTTTTACTATTCTCCTTATGGTTATTATAATTCATATTCTCTTGGAGGATTTGGATATTCTCCATATAGTTATGGCTACTCACCTTATTATGCTCCTGTTTTATTTTCAGGCAAAAGCGTGAATACAAATACCGGTCCGAGGAGATACAACCTGAACGTTTATAATAATTCAGGAAATAACACTACACGAGGAAATGTTCAACCAATTCGTACTATCAACACCGGCACCACTCAACCATCAAGAGGAACCGGCGTGGGAAATGTGATCAGGAGAGTATTTACTCCTTCTCAAAGAAGCACCTATGTGGCTCCTTCCAACAATTCCTACTACAATAATACCAACAGGAGAACGTACAGCAATAACAACAATAATAATACCTACGAAACTCCTCAAAGAACCTTTACGCCAAGTACACCTTCAGGTTCCTCATCTTCTTCTTCAGAAGGTGGCGGTGGTAGTGCTCCGGTCAGGACTTTCAGAAGATAAAAATTATGTATATTTTTTAAAAAGGGATGATTTTTCATCCCTTTTTAAAAGCCTTTTTCATCTTTATCTGTATAAAAATTAAAAAGAGAATTATTTATTCGTTTACTATGAAAGCAATCTATTTAATTGTATTTTTTTCGCTTGCAGTTAGCCTTTCCTATGCCCAGGAGCCTGAAGATGCATTACGATATTCTTATTTAACACAGCCGGGAGGCACAGCAAGAAACCAGGCCATAGGAGGTGCAGGCGGGTCTTTAGGTGGAGAATTTACTTCACTTTTTATCAATCCGGCAGGACTTGGTTTTTATAAAACCGGCGACTTCGTTTTAACACCCTCTCTTTCTTCTAAAAAGGTTAACGCTAATTATCTCAATTCTTCTGAAAGTGCAACTGATAATAATTTTAACCTGGGTGCCACAGGATTTGTTATTGGAGGCCCAACACGCAGTAAAAGTATAAAAAGCATTTCATTTGGGGTAGGGGTAAACCGTGTGGCTGATTTTAATAACCACGTTTATTATAGAGGTACCAATTACAAATCTTCCTATTCAGAAAAATACCTTGAAGAATTGGTCAATAATAATGTAACCGATCCTAATGCTGCTGCCAGTAATTATCCTTACGGAAGTAGTCTCGCGTTCAATACTTACCTGATTGATACCCTTCAGGCACCGGATGGTTCAGTAAGTGGATATAAAACACAAGCCAATCCTGCAACCGGCCTTATCCAGGAAAATACAATCAATACTACCGGGGGTATTACTGACCTGGCTTTTGGTATGGGGGTAAACTTACAGGACAAATGGTATTTTGGTGGAACCATTTCACTTCCGTTTTTAAAATATACACGAAATGCTTCCTACAAGGAAAGTGATGCAACTTCTAATCCTAATAACAATTTCAATTATTTTCAGGCAAATGAATCTTTGCAAACAAAAGGCATTGGTATAAATGCAAAATTGGGCGTGATTTTTAAACCGGTTGAAAACATAAGGCTGGGACTTGCATTTCATACGCCAACAGTTTATCAACTCACAGATGATTACACTACAGAAGTAATCACTGATCTTGAAGGATATGGAGGAGCCGGTATAAAACAACAAAGTTCAACCGACCTGACTAACGGGCAACCTCTTGAATCGAAATATAATATGACTACCCCGTCGAGATTGATTTTTAGTGGTTCTTATTTATTTGGCAGCGATATGGAAAATGTTCAAAGCCAGAAAGGTTTTATTACAGCAGATGTTGAATACGTAAACTATAAAAACGCTTCATTTCATGATGTAACAAATGATGCAAGTACGGCTGATTACTATAATTCTTTAAACAAAACAATTGATAATCTCTATAAAAGTGCCATTAACGCCCGCATTGGTGGCGAATTAAAATTCAACACTTTTATGGTAAGATTAGGTGGCGCTTATTATGGTAATCCTTACAAGAATCAAACTTCTGATGTTGTAAAAGTAACCGGCGGGCTTGGTTACAGAAATAAAGGTATTTTTCTCGATCTTGCCTACGTTTATTCAATGAATAAAGATGTCAATTATCCTTACCTGCTTCAGGATAAACCCAATACCCCGGCTTATCTCAAGGCCAATTACGGAAATGTGGTTGCTACTATTGGTTTTAAATTGTAACAGCTTTTCTTTATAAAATTCAGATGTTGCACGTCCGGTTCCTGGCTAAGCGCAAATAAAAAAATGCATTATTATTTGTCGATTTACTATTGATGTCAATTTCAGGATGGATTTGTCGTCATATTAATTTCTTTTCATCATAACAAAATATTTAGATAAAAAAAATTGCGATAATAAATATTATATTATTTTTGTCTTCTCAATTTAAAAATCGAGACAAGCCTTGAAAAAAAATAATCTATATAATTTCCTTTCCCCGGTAACGGTATATTTATTATTACGACGTGGATGCTGATAGGCCCTTGCGTTTGAAAGCGCACCTATCAGTGAAAAAAAATCCCCCGATTTCTCTCTTATTCTTTTAAATTTTAAATTTCGTGCAAATTGGAACAATCAAATATAATTGTTCGTGTTGCAATTCCTGCTGATATAATTTACGCATCTGCCATTACAGATGAAATGGCTTCGTCTGCACAGGCGCGTGGTACCGGGATTGCCAAACGTTCACCCGAATATATCTCTCAGAAGATAACTGAAGGAAAAGCAGTCATAGCTGTTACAAAAGAGGGTAAATGGGTTGGGTTTTGCTATATTGAAGCCTGGGGCCACGAGAAATTTGTAGCTAACAGTGGTCTTATTGTTGCGCCTGAATACAGAAAATCGGGGATAGCGAAAACAATTAAGCAGCGAATATTCGCCCTCTCAAGGCAGAAATACCCGGAGGCGAAGATCTTTGGGTTAACTACCGGCCTTGCCGTAATGAAAATCAATAGCGATCTTGGCTATGAACCGGTAACCTATTCCGAACTTACAGATGACGAGAACTTTTGGGCAGGTTGCAAAAGCTGTGTCAATTACGATATTCTGATGAGTAAGGAAAGAAAAAATTGCATGTGTACCGCCATGCTCTATGATCCTAAAGATCATTATGCGCCAGAAGAAACTGCACGCGATTTTAAAAAGAAATCGAAAGTGTATGAAAGATTTATGCGGTTAAAAAAGAACAGGCTTATAAATTATTTGAAAAAGAAAAAACAGGATAAACCAAAATCCATTTTGAGTTTTTTCTTAAACCTTTAAAAGTTTAATTGACGATGAGCAAAAAAGTTGTAATTGGTTTCAGTGGCGGATTGGACACTTCCTATTGTGTGAAGTATTTTACTGATGAATTGAATTATGAAGTACACAGTATTATTGTAAATACCGGTGGCTTTTCGAAAGAAGAGTTAGATCAGATAGAACAACATGCAAAGGCACTAGGTGTCACCTCGCACACAACGGTTGATGCTACCAAAAGTTATTACGACAGCATCATAAAATATCTCGTTTATGGAAATGTATTGAAAAACAATACGTATCCTTTAAGTGTAAGCGCAGAAAGGGTTTCACAGGCTTTGCATATTGCAGAACATGTAAAAAAGATTGGAGCGGATGCAGTAGCGCATGGTAGTACCGGCGCAGGAAATGACCAGGTAAGATTTGATATGATTTTTCACATCATGATACCCGGCATTGAAATTATCACGCCTATTCGCGACATGCAATTGTCCCGCCAGGAAGAAATTGATTACCTGAAATCAAAAGGAGTAAAAATGAATTTTGAGAAATCAGTGTATTCAATCAACAAAGGTTTGTGGGGAACAAGTGTTGGCGGAAAAGAAACATTATCTTCTAATGGAATGTTGCCTGAAGAAGCATGGCCAACAGCTTTAAGTAAGCATGAACCGGAGCAGGTGAAGCTGCATTTTGAAAAAGGCGATCTTACTGCGGTAAATGATAAAACTTTTGATCATCCGGTTGCTGCAATCCAGTACTTACAACAGATCGCCGGGCCATTTGCCATTGGCCGCGATGTGCATGTAGGGGATACAATAATTGGTATAAAAGGAAGAGTAGGGTTTGAAGCAGCAGCATCTATTCTAATCATCAAAGGACATCATGCTTTGGAAAAACATGTGCTCACCAAATGGCAACTTACTTTAAAAAGCCAGCTTGCTGATTTTTATGGAAACTGGCTGCATGAAGGCCAATTGCTTGATCCTGTTATGCGGGATATAGAAGCTTTCTTTACTTCTTCACAACAAAATGTTACCGGTGATGTGTTTATTCAATTGATGCCATATCGTTTCCAGGTAACGGGAATTGAATCTTCTTACGATCTGATGAGTAGTAAATTTGGCAAGTATGGTGAAATGAATACCGGCTGGAGTGGACAAGACGTAAGAGGATTTAGTAAAATTTTTGGCAACCAGACGGCAATTTATCATGCTGTAAAAAATAGTACAGATGAAAAATAAAATCAGGGTTGGCATCATTGGCGGCGCCGGCTATACGGGTGGAGAATTAATTAGGCTATTACTCAATCATCCTTCTGCGGAAATGATTTATATCCACAGCAAAAGCAATGCCGGTAAGGCAGTCCATGCAGTTCATCACGATCTTGTTGGTATCACTGATATTGAGTTTACCCACGAAATGAATGATGATATTGATGTACTTTTTTTATGTGTGGGTCATGGAGATTCAGTAAAATTTTTGCAGGAAAATGAAGTGCCGCAGTTTATAAAGATCATTTCACTTTCACAGGATTTTCGGTTAAAAGAAAAATCGGTTTTTAAAGACAGGCATTTTGTTTACGGACTTCCTGAAGTTAACAGTGAACAAATAAAAAAAGCAGAAAATGTCGCTAATCCCGGTTGCTTTGCCACAGCAATTGAACTGGGTTTGCTGCCGCTGGCAAAAATGAATTTGTTGCACGATGTGTTTACAACAGGTATTACAGGATCGACCGGAGCAGGACAATCGCTGTCTCCCACATCCCATTTTTCATGGCGCGAAAATAATGTGCAGGCTTATAAAACACTTACACACCAGCATCTTCACGAAATCAATCAAACCCTAAACCAACTTTCAGGAAATACATCTGCTTCTATTCATTTTGTGCCCTGGCGCGGAGATTTTACAAGGGGAATCTTTGTTACTTCCCAAATTAAATGTATTAAACCTTTAAGCGAAATTTATGAAGCTTATAAGAAATTTTTTGAAAGTCATCCTTTTGTGAAGATTACCAGTGAGCCCATTTTTTTAAAACAGGTGGTAAATACTAACAATTGTTTTATTCACCTGGAAAAAGAAGGAGATATTTTGGTGATTCATTCAGTTATCGATAATTTATTAAAAGGAGCCAGTGGACAGGCAGTACAAAATATGAATTTAATGTTTGGTTTAGAAGAAACTGAAGGGCTGCGATTGAAGGCGAATTACTTTTAAAAAGAGGTATTAGGCATGAGGTTTCAGGTATGAAACTTTAACTACATTTTAGTGGCATTGACTAATTAATAACCAATAATCAATAATTAATAAATGACTTTATTTGACGTATATCCAATTAATGACATCAACATTGTGAAGGCGTATGGTTCCTACGTTTGGGACGATAAAGGCACAGAGTACCTTGATATGTATGGCGGCCATGCGGTGATTAGTATTGGTCACACACATCCGCATTGGGTAAAAAGAATTGAAGATCAGTTAGAGAAAATTGCCTTCTATTCCAATTCAATAAAAATTCCTTTGCAACAGGAATTGGCAGATAAATTAGGTAAAGTTTCAGGCAAGAATAATTACCAATTATTTCTTTGCAATTCCGGCGCAGAAGCCAATGAAAATGCGTTGAAACTTGCATCGTTTCATAATGGCAGAAAAAAAATAATTGCCTTTTCAAAAGCGTTTCATGGCCGTACTTCACTGGCTGTTGCAGCCACAGATAATCCTTCAATTATAGCCCCGGTTAATGAAACGGAAAATGTGGTTTTTCTTCCTTTCAATGATGAAGATGCACTGAAAGATTATTTTAAAGATCATGGAAAGGAAGTATGTGCTGTAATTGTTGAGGGAATCCAGGGCGTTGGCGGAATAAGGGTTGCGTCAAAATCTTTTTTACAACTGATACGAAATTTGTGTACAGAATATGGAGCAGTTTTTATTGCAGATTCAGTACAATGCGGTTACGGAAGAACCGGAAAGTTTTATTCTCATGATTATGCGGAAGTTGAAGCCGATATCTATTCAATGGCAAAGGGAATGGGAAACGGTTTCCCGATTGGCGGCATTTCAATTTCTCCTGAAATTTCTCCAAAATATTTTATGCTGGGAACTACTTTTGGTGGAAATCATCTTGCGTGTGCTGCTGCCATAGCGGTTTTGGAAGTTATGGAAAAAGAAGATCTGATGAAAAATGCTGAAGAAACAGGAAATTATCTAATTGAGGAAATCAAAAAAATTCCCGGATTAAAAGATGTTCGCGGTAAAGGGTTGATGATAGGTTTTGACGTTACTGATGAATTAAAAGAATTGAAGAATAATCTTTTGAATAAACATAAAATTTTTACCGGCGCTGCAAAACCAAATGTGATCAGGTTATTACCTTCATTGGCTTTGACAAAAAATGATGCAGATAAATTTTTGAAAGCTTTAAAAGAAGAAGTCTCGTTCCTTTCAAAAGCAATAGAGCATGCTTCTGAAACAAGAGCTAATTAATTAATCATTAAAACAATTTAATAATTAATGAAAAATTTTCTTTCAGTTAACGATGCGGGTAATATTAATAATCTCGTAAAAACTGCGTTGAATTTCAAAAAGAATCCTTTGGCGAGCTATGCATTAGGAAAGGGCAAACGCATGGGATTAATGTTCCTGAATCCAAGTATGCGCACGCGTTTGAGCACGCAGATAGCTGCACAAAATTTGGGTATGGAAGTGATTGTTTTTAATGCCGGTCAAGACGGATGGTCATTAGAGTTTGAAGAGGGAGCGATAATGAATGGTTCTACCGCTGAACATGTGAAAGACGCGGCGCCGATACTGGGAAAATATTTTGATATCCTGGGAGTGCGTACATTTCCCTCTTTAAAAAACCGCGAAGAAGATTATTCAGAAAAAATAATTCAGCAATTTGTAAAATATTCCGGTATTCCGATTGTAAGCCTTGAAAGTGCAACAGTACATCCATTACAAAGTTTAACCGATATCATTACTATTTCTGAACGTCTTCCTGTAAAAGCAAAACCAAAAGTTGTTTTAACGTGGGCTCCGCATGTAAAACCATTACCACAATGTGTTGCCAATAGCTTTTCTCAATGGATAAATGCCTGGGGGCAAACCGAATTTGTTATTGCGAACCCTGCAGGTTATGATCTCGATACAAATTTTACTAATGGCGCTGTCGTAACTAACGATCAGGCACAAGCGCTAAAAGATGCAGATTTTGTGTATGTAAAAAACTGGAGCAGTTACAAAGATTATGGTAAAATAATTCCTGTTGAAGATGATTGGATGCTTACAAAAAATAAATTAGCAGTTACTAATAATGCAAGGGTGATGCACTGTCTTCCGGTGCGCAGAAATGTAGAATTAAGTGACGAGGTATTGGACAGTAGTAACAGTCTTGTTACAGAAGAAGCCGGGAACCGTGTATGGGCTGCACAGGCCGTACTGGCGGACATTTTAAATGGATTATTATGATTCAATCTGCTAACGATAAGGAAAAGCTTTTTGTTATAAAAATTGGCGGAAATGTAATTGATGATGCTGTTCAACTGGATTCTTTTCTTACCCGTTTTTCTAAAATTGACAATAAAAAAATATTAGTGCACGGTGGAGGAAAAATTGCTACTTCTATCGGTAACCAATTAAATATTCAATCTAATTATATTGACGGACGAAGAATTACTGATGATAAAACGATTGATTTGGTAACGATGGTTTATGGTGGATTGGTAAATAAAAAGATGGTGGCTCAACTGCAGGCGAAGCATTGCAATGCGCTTGGAGTTACGGGAGCTGATGCGAATTTGTTGCCTGCAAAAAAGCGACCTGTAAAAGAAATTGATTATGGTTGGGTGGGAGATTTGAGGGATGAAGATATTGATGCAAAAAACTGGAAATTATTTCTGGAGAATGGTCTTACGCCTGTAGTAGCAGCACTTACACACGATTGCAATGGTCATGTTTTAAATACGAACGCCGATACAATTGCTTCCGTTATCGCTGTTAACTTGTCTTCTTACTATGATGTAAAACTTGTTTTTTGTTTTGAAAAAAACGGTGTGCTTCTGAATGTAGAAAATGATGATTCGGTAATTGATAAGATCAATAAAGAAAACTATATAGCCTTAAAAAAATCGAACCAATTATTCGCGGGTATTTTGCCCAAAATTGATAATGCATTTGATGCTATTAATAAAGGTGTGGACGAAGTAATTATCGGAAATTCTTCTCACTTATCATCTTTAATAAAAGGAACTGGCGGAACAAAAATTTCTTTGTAATGAGTAGTAAACCAACAAATATTGATGATTTATATTCTGGCGCTGTTAATTTATTAAAGCAATTAATTGCTATCCCTTCCTTCAGTAAAGAAGAAGATGTAACAGCAGATTGCCTCGAAGAATTTTTCCAGCAAAAAAATATTAAAACCAACCGCTATTTAAACAATGTGTGGGCTACCAACCGATATTTTAATAAGAATAAAAAAACACTTTTATTAAATTCTCATCATGACACAGTAAAACCCAACAAGGGCTATACTTTTAATCCGTTTGAACCTATCGAAAAAGATGGAAAATTATATGGTTTAGGTTCCAATGATGCGGGAGGTCCTTTGGTTTCTTTAATAGCAACATTCTTATATTTTTACCAAGCAGATCTTCCTTTCAACATTGTTTTTGCAGGAACTGCGGAGGAAGAAATTTCAGGGAAAAATGGGGTTGAGATTTTATTAAGTCATCTTCCCGAAATTGATTGTGCCATTGTGGGCGAGCCTACCTCATTGAACATGGCAGTTGCTGAAAAAGGATTGCTCGTGCTTGATTGTGTTGCCCATGGCAAGGCAGGGCACGCTGCACGCAATGAAGGTGTGAATGCTTTGTATATCGCAATGAATGATATCAATTGGTTGAGTAGTTTTCAGTTTCCGAAAGTTTCTTCTTTGTTAGGAGAAGTTCATATTGCAGTCACGTCAATTAATACAGAAAATAAAACACATAATATTGTTCCTTCCGAATGCAAATTTTTGGTTGATGTGAGAGTAAATGAATTGTATACTTTTGAAGAGATTCTCGATGTAATAAAAGCAAATATTAAGAGTGAGGTCCATCCCAGATCAATAAGATTGAAATCTTCATTCATTAAAGAAGATCATCCTTTGGTAATTGCAGGAACTAAAATGGGAATTTTATCTTATGGCTCGCCAACCTGTTCAGACATGGCTTTGATGGATTTTCCTTCTTTAAAATTAGGGCCGGGTGATTCTGCAAGAAGCCATAGTGCTGATGAATTTATTTATAAAGAAGAAATTAAAGCCGGCATTGAAACGTACATTCAATTAATTAAAAATTACGAATTAGAAATTACGAATTGAAAACGGACAATATCATACGGGATAAAAGTTTTGCTTTTGCAATTCGTGTTGTGAATCTCTATAAATATTTGTGTGAGGAAAAGAAGGAGTTTGTTCTTTCAAAACAGCTTTTAAGAAGTGGTACATCAGTGGGTGCAAATGTTGAAGAAGCAATTGGAGGCCAGTCTGACAAAGATTTTGTTTCAAAGTTAAGTATTGCTTATAAAGGAGCAAGAGAAACAATTTACTGGCTAAAATTATTATATGCATCTTCTTTTCTTTCTAAAGAACAAGCAGAAAGTATGTTGAATGATGGCGAAGAAATTTGTAAAATATTGGGTAAAATCCAAATAACTGTAAAACCCCGTAATTCGTAATTTTTAATTTGTAATTGATAAATGAAACTTTGGCAAAAAAATACTGAATCTTTAAAAGAAGTTGAAACCTTCACCGTTGGAAAAGACCGCAAACTGGATATGTTTCTGGCACCTTTTGATGTTTTGGGTTCACTGGCTCATATTAAAATGCTGGAAAAAGTTGGTTTACTGACTGAAGAAGAATTAGCGGAGCTTGAAAAAGCCTTGAAAGATATTTATGCTGACATCATTGCCGAAAAATTTCAACTTGACCAAGGTGTGGAAGATATTCATTCGCAGGTAGAATTTATTTTGACAAAAAAATTGGGCGATTCAGGCAAAAAAATTCATTCTGCCCGTTCAAGAAACGACCAGGTGATTCTTGATCTTAAACTTTTTTTAAGAAATGAAATTGAACAATTGGTTCATGAAGTGAATGCCTTTTTTGATCTTCTTTTACAACAGTGCGAAAAATTTAAAGACCATCTTTTGCCCGGTTATACTCATTTGCAACTGGCAATGCCCAGTTCTTTTGGTTTGTGGTTTGGCGCTTATGCGGAAAGTTTGGTGGACGATCTTATTACTCTTCATGCTTCCTGGGAAGTGGTAAACAAAAATCCTTTGGGCTCTGCTGCAGGCTTTGGCTCATCATTTCCCATCAACAGAAAATATACAACTCAATTGCTAGGCTTCGATGATTTAAATTATAATGTAGTTTATGCACAAATGAGCCGGGGAAAAACCGAAAGAGTTCTTTCGCAGTCACTGGCCAATATTGCGTCTACTCTTGCCCGTATGAGTATGGATGCCTGCCTTTACCTTAATCAAAATTTTGGATTCATTTCCTTTCCAGATGAACTTACAACAGGAAGTAGCATCATGCCTCATAAAAAAAATCCTGATGTTTTTGAATTAATCCGTGGGCACTGCAACCGCATACAGGCGCTTCCGAACGAGATTATGATGATGACAACGAATCTTCCTTCAGGATATCACAGGGATTTTCAATTATTGAAAGAACACCTTTTTCCGGCAATTAAAAATTTGAAAGATTGCCTAAGGATGGCCACTTTGATGTTTGAAAATATCGACGTGAAAAAAGATATTCTTTCTGATGAAAAATATAAATACCTTTTTACGGTTGAAGAAATGAATAAGTTGGTTTTGGAAGGGATGCCATTGCGTGATGCTTATAAAAAAATTGGCGCTGATGTAGAAGCAGGAATCTTTGAAACAGAAAAGAAATTGAATCATTCTCACGAGGGTTCAATAGGAAATCTTCAAAATGAAGAGATAAAAAGGATGATGGAAAACATTATCAACCGCTTTAATTTTAAGGCTGTGAATGATGCTTTACAAAAATTATTACAGTAAATTGCCAACTTCCCTATTGGGAAATAGCAAAAATTTCCCGGATTTGATATTTTAAAGAAGATGAAATGGCAGAATCGATAAAAAAAAGGATTGCAATTTTTGGCTCAACCGGTTCCATTGGCACGCAGGCTTTGGAAGTGATTGAGGCTCATCCTGATTTGTTCGAAGTGGAAATATTAACAGCTCATACAAATGATAAATTATTAGTTGAACAAGCGATTAAGTTTCAACCAAATGCTGTGGTAATAGTGGATGAAGGAAAATACGAAAAAGTAAAAAAGGCGTTAGAATCGACAGAAATAAAAGTATTTGCCGGCGAAAGTGCTTTGGATGAAGTAGCTGATTTTGATACCTATGATATGATGCTGGCAGCAATTGTTGGTTTTGCAGGGTTGAAACCAACATTAAGGGCGATAGAAAAAGGGAAAGCGATTGCTTTGGCAAATAAAGAAACACTTGTAGTTGCCGGTGATCTGGTAATGCAGTTGGCAGTGGAAAAAAGAGTTCCGGTAATTCCTGTAGACAGTGAACACTCTGCGATCTTTCAATGCCTTATTGGTGAAACAAGAAATAAAATTGAAAAGGTAATATTAACTGCAAGTGGAGGACCTTTTCTTGGCAAAAAGCCTAACTTTTTGGTGAATGTGAAAAGAGATCATGCGTTGCAGCATCCCAACTGGAAGATGGGTGCAAAAATTACCATTGACTCTGCAACACTGATGAATAAAGGGCTTGAGATGATAGAGGCCAAGTGGCTTTTTAATCTTGCACCCGATCAGATAGAGGTTATTATTCATCCGCAAAGTATTATTCACAGCATGGTTCAATTTGAAGATGGAAGTATCAAAGCGCAAATGGGATTGCCTGATATGAAACTTCCTATTCAATATGCACTTACTTTTCCTATGAGAGTGGCCAATGATAATCCGCGTGCAAATTTCAAAAAAATTCCTGTTCTTGCTTTTGAGGCACCGGATATTAAAACATTCCGTAACCTTGGTCTGGCAATGATGGCTCTTGAGAAAGGCGGCAATTTCCCATGCATTTTAAATGCAGCCAATGAAATTGCTGTTTGGGCATTTTTGAACAATCGTATCGGGTTTCTTGACATTACTGCTGTGATAGAGAAATGTCTGCAAAAAATAAATTATATAGAAAAGCCAAATCTTTCCGATTATTTTGAAAGCGATGGAGAGGCTCGTAATTTTGCAGCTTCATTACTGAATATATAGCCTCTGGTCTCCGAAGGAGAGAAGATTAAAAATATTAAAAATTAAAAAATTATTCCGTTTTCCCGCGGAGAATAAGTATGACATTATTAGCAATCAATTGGCCGGGTGTAGGTTTGCAAGCCGGTTATCTTGTTTTCTCCCTTTCCATTTTGGTGATCGTTCATGAGTTTGGCCATTTTATTACCGCTAAATGGTTTAAGTGCCGTGTCGAAAAATTCTATTTATTTTTCGATCCATGGTTTTCTATTTTCAAAAAGAAAGTTGGGGATACCGAATATGGTGTTGGCTGGCTTCCATTAGGCGGGTATGTAAAAATTTCCGGAATGGTGGATGAGAGCATGGATAAAGAACAAATTAAGCAACCCCCTCAACCATGGGAATTCAGAAGCAAGCCCGCATGGCAACGACTGATTATTTTATTGGCTGGTGTTACCATGAATGTGCTGCTGGCATTTTTTATTTATGCAATGATTCTTTTTACATGGGGAGAAACCAAATTGCCCATAAAAAATATGCATGATGGCATATGGGTTACGGATAGCCTCATGAGTAATATTGGTTTAAAGAACGGTGATAAAATTGTGGCTGTAAATGGAGAACCTGTGAAATATTATGAAGATCTCGCCGGTAAAATTTTGTTGGGAAATCAAATAATGGTTGAAAGAAATGGCAAAGAGGAAACGATTAATATACCTATCAACATGGTTGAGCGGCTTGTAGAGAAAAAAGGCAAGAGAAATAATGTTTTTTTTATGCCTCGTACACCTTTAATTGCCGGGCCCTATGATGCAAAAGATACAACACCTGCGAAGACGGCAGGTCTTCAAGCTTATGATAGAATAGTAAAAGTCGATTCTACGCCTGTAACTTTTTTTGACCAACTTGCCTCTTATCTGAAGAGTAAAAAAAACGATTCAATTACACTTTATGTTCTTCGGAATCAGGAACCGGTTCAACTAAGAGTTTTGGTTGACAGTACCGGCAAAATTGGTATTAATGGTTTTTCTTCTCAACAATATGATAGCCTGGGAATATTTAAACTTGAAACCAGGAACTATAGTTTTCTTGCTTCCTTTCCCGCAGGAGTAAGAGAAACCGGCAAGCAATTAAATTTTTATATCCAGCAGTTTAAAATGATCCTGAATCCCGAAACCGGTGCTTATAAAGGGCTTGGAGGATTTAAAACCATGGCATCTATTTTTCCGAGCACTGGTTGGAATTGGGAGGCTTTCTGGAAAATAACTGCCTTCTTTTCTATCATTCTTGCTTTCATGAATTTATTGCCAATCCCGGCTTTGGATGGAGGCCATGTAGTATTTACTGTTGTTGAAATGATCCATAGAATTACAAAGAAAAGTAAAACAAAAAAAAGTATGGGAAAGATAATTCCCGGAACTGCTATAAACCAATTGAGGCCTGTATTTACAAAAGGAACAAGGCAAACGAACAGGTAAGCAATAACCACGCAAATGTTCAGAAAAACTAAAATCTTTTGGTAAACAGGCCGCCTGTAATAAGACATACTATTTTGCTTATTCTTGAGAAATAAAAAATAGAAATCCGGGTTATTTGTTTATTTACTATCTCATCAACTTTTGCTTTCTTACATTGGCAAACCCACTAATTGCCAAATAAATTATTTTTTCTTTTACCTCTGGAAAAAATAAAGATCAGGATAATTTGTTTATTTGCTATCACATCAGCTTTTGCTGTCTTACCATTGGCAAACCCACTAATTGCCACATAAATTATTTTTTCTTTTACCTCCGGGAAAAATAAAAATCAGGATAATTTGTTTATTTGCTA
>DAHXOZ010000072.1:0-2669 GCA_027364635.1 bacterium
GTTTCGAATGAAAAAGAGGAGAATCATTCAGGTTATTATGAGTCCCATTTTCGATCGAAATGAATATTGTTTTTTCGTTTTGATAAGAAATACCGGCTGGGTTATTTTCAACAAATCTCCAGGAAAAATTTAGTGTGTCAGAAGCGCTGTTGGACACTACTTTTATAAATGTGGGCAAATCATTACCCCGCGTTTTTGAAAATGGATTGATGTAAGGAGTAGAATTGATATAAGCAGTGATGACATTATAACCGCGGGAGGTAAACCGGCTTAGCCCCGGATCGTCTTCATCGGGAAAAAAATTTCTTTTATAACAGCCTGTCACCAATATTATTACAAATGGCAAAAGATGGATTAATTTAAATATCGTTTTCATTTTTTGTTGTAATAAAAATTATACCCAAAAGTTAGTTGCAAAGGGGCAATTGAATTATAGGATAAGAGATAGGCATCCTTCTTTTTTATCATCCCGCTTTGTACCTGAAGCATAACTATCAAATCTTTTTTCGTCTTATGAAAGTAGTAAGCTACCGATGCTGCCATTACAAAGGCGGCTTCATTCCTGCTTACATCCGGATTAAGTATCTCGTAATTTTCTTTGTCATAGTTTTTATAATTCACGTTAATATTTTGATTGCAAATGCCGAAAGGCAGTAAATTGACGTAAAGGCTATTATTGTTTTTTGATTTAGATAAACGAACTGCAAACCCAATTGCGGCTGTAAAAAGATAAGGCGAAATTTTTTCACTGAGCCTGACTTTAGCAGGTAAAGCAGGATTTAAAGTATAAGCTTCGCCGGTACTCGTACCCGATAATGGAAAATTATAACCCAATAAAATCAAGGGCGAAAATTCTTCACCTCCAGGCTTCCATAATAATGAAATAGGAACCTGGTAGGATGAAATATTTGAATTGTTGATATCTGTAGAGATACCGGTAGACAAAGAAATTGAAGATTGTGCAGTGGTTGTGCAGGCTAAAAAGCTAAAAACTAAAAAGCAAATAAGTTTGTAACAAAGTTTCATATTCAGCAATTAGAATGGCAACGTTTTTTTATTTTTTATAAAGAGACAAATAAAATTACTCAAACGTTGCAAACAATGAAAGGAAATCTGAATTATTTTTCGTTTACAGGGAGTTACACTTCTTTCAACTCAACGCTTTCTTCCACTTTTAATTTATATTTCATTCCAATTTTTAAAGCATAATTTTCTTTTTCGTGGCTTACCGGAAATCCAAAACAAACCGGGAAATCATAATCTTTAACCATCTCTTTTATCGCCTGTTCGGCAGTTTGCCCAAAAGGAATCGTGGTGTCATTCATTTCAGAAAATCTTCCGATAATCAATCCTCTCAGGTCGTCGAGTTTTCCGCTTCGTTTTAATTGATACATCATCCGGTCGACCGAATAAATATATTCTCCTACTTCTTCGATAAATAAAATTTTATTTTTTGTCTTAATGTCAGAAGGCGTACCAATCAAATTTACAAGAAGCGATAAATTGCCTCCAACCAAAATGCCGGTTGCTTTTCCCGGTTGATCTAAGAGATTTCCTTCTGTTTTATAATTTGCTTTTTTACCAAGCAAAGCGTTGTGAAGACTTTCGATATATTGATTTTTAAATTCGCCATCATTAAAAGCTGCGGCCATCGGCGCATGCAGAGAAGCAATTTTAAAATTGGAAAATAAATGGCAATGCAAAACAGTAATATCACTAAATCCGATAATCCATTTTGGGTGCTTGATGAATTTTGAAAAATCAAGCTGGTCAATAATTCTTCCTGTTCCGTAGCCACCCCTTCCGCATAATATGGCATCAATATTTTTATCATCCAGCATGTGTTGAAGGTCGTTGCATCTTTCTTCATCCGTTCCCGAAAAATAATTGAACTGGTGGCCAAGCGTTTTCCCTGGAATTACTTTAAATCCCCACTCAGTAAGTGTTTCAATACACGCTTGTGCTTTTTCAATTGGCATGTATCCCGCAGGGCAAACAATTCCGATGGTATCGCTGGGTTTTAAATATGGAGGTATAATTGTCATTTTTTTTATTTAATTGCACAGTAAAAGAACAAAAAAAGAGGATTTTAAATTTGCTGTAATATGGTGCCTCTTTCTGAAATATGAAGCGTATGATTTACGCCACACTTCAATGCGTAATTTTCTATTACATGACCGACGGGAAAATCAAAGCAAACCGGGTAATGGAATTCTTTTACTTTTTCCATTACCATTTCCTGGAGGGACCTTCCAAAATCTTCACCGGGATCGTCCGGTTTTATCCTGAATTCGCCGATGATCAATCCTTTTAATTTATTCAATCTTTTACTTCGTTTTAAATTCCACAACATTCCATCGATCTTGTAGCGATATTCCCCTACATCTTCGATGAAAAGGATTTTTCCATCGGTTTCAAGTCTGGAAACACTTCCATCCAACATTTCAATAATTGATAAGTTTCCGCCTACCAAGGGTCCGGTTCCTTCACCAAAACAGTTTTCAAAATTAACCGGTCTTTCATATTTCATTTTATCGCCTATAAGGCACTTTCGGATGGAATCAATAGAATCAATTTGTGCCTCGGTTGCTGTTGAAAAATCATCCGGAAAACTGTTACACATTTTTGAATGAATGGTGGCTATTCCATAATTAGAGTTGATGTGGCAA
>DAHXOZ010000072.1:2679-14748 GCA_027364635.1 bacterium
ATGGTGCCTCTTTCTGAAATATGAAGCGTATGATTTACGCCACACTTCAATGCGTAATTTTCTATTACATGACCCACGGGAAAATCAAAGCAAACCGGATAATGAAATTCTTTTACTTTTTCCATTACCATTTCCTGGAGCGATCTTCCAAAATCCTCACCGGGATCGTCCGGTTTTATCCTGAACTCGCCAATGATAAGTCCTTTCAGTTTTTCCAATCTTTTACTTCGTTTTAAATTCCACAACATTCCATCGATCTTGTAACGATATTCCCCTACATCTTCAATGAAAAGGATTTTTCCATCGGTTTCAAGCCTGGAAACACTTCCATCCAGCATTTCAATAATTGATAAGTTTCCGCCTACCAAAGGTCCGCTTCCTTCACCAAAACGGTTTTCAAAATTAACCGGTCTTTCATATTTCATTTTATCGCCGGTAAGGCACTTTCGGATGGAATCAATCGAATCAATTTGTGCCTCGGTTGCTTTTGAAAAATCATCCGGAAAACTGTTACACATTTTTGAATGAATGGTGGCTATTCCATAATTAGAGTTGATGTGGCAATGAAAAACAGTTGCATCGCTGAAACCAATGATCCACTTTGGCTTTTTTGCAAACCGGGTAAAGTTAATTTTGTCGATGATCCGCACTGCGCCGTATCCGCCCCTGCCAAGCATGATCGCTTTTATTGAATCGTCATCAAGCATTTCCTGGAGTTCTTTGGCTCTTTCTTCATCTGTTCCGGCTAACGAAAAATTCTTTAATCCTACGGTATTGCCTACACGAATATTAAAACCCCATTCCTGCATTTTATTAATAGCCGGCACACATTCTTCAAGCGTTATAGATCCCGAAGGACATGTTATTCCTATGGTGTCGCCTTTTTTTAAATAAGGTGGAATTTTTTGTAAAACCGGCTTCTCAACTGCCGTGTTTTCTCCAAAAGCAGTTGCAACTGAAACGAGAGGAACAACAGCAGACAAAAAATCTTTTCGGTTCATAAATTGATTCTTGTAATGAGTTAAATCCGCGTTATTCAAAATAGTGCATTCCTGCTTTGAGCGCTTTTTTATAATTGCGCAGGTCAAATTTATAATAAAACGGTGCTTTATGGGCAACACCTTTTTTGGTTTCCTTCAATCTTTTTAAAATTCCGGTTGCAATCATTTTTCGCTGAAAATTCCTCCTGTCTAATTCTTTTCCTAATATCGTTTCATAAAGCTTTTGCAACTCAGGCATGGTGAATTTTTTTCCCAGTAAATTAAATCCTACCGGGTGAAAATTGAGTTGCATACGAAGATTTTGTAGTGCTTCCTCAAAAATATGCTGATGATCGAGGATCATTTCCGGGAGTTGATAAATGCTAAACCATTCGCAGGCGGCTGAAATATTATCCGGCGATGGGGTAACTTTCGTAAAATCCACGAGCGCATAATAGCCAATGGTAATAAACCTTTCAAACATCCAGCTTTCATTGGCTTTTATGCCTATGTTTTTTAAAAACTGTTGGTTTATTTTTTTGGTAGACCGGTCCGGATCGCCAAACACATGAAATTGTTCAAGGAATATCTCATCCAGGCCGGTTCTTTTTTTCAAAATCCTTTGCGCTGAAGTATCTATGTGCTCATTTTTTAAAATGAAGCCACCCGGCAATGCCCAACGACCATCGTATTTGGTTTTTAAAAGCAACACTTTCAAATCGTTTTGATGGAATCCGAAAATGACACAATCAACAGAAAGATACCGGAGATATTTTTTATGACCTTTTAAGTAATGGTCTTTTAATTCTTTATTAAATTCCATCTTTAAAAGTAATTATGATTATCGGGATTAAAAATTTAAAATGCCATACATCAAATAAATTTAAGAAAATAAAATAAAAATTTTACATTGTGTCACTATAACGCAATGAATAATTAAATAAAATTTTACAAAAATGAAAAAAACGTTTGCTTGTATATTGGTTGTGCTCTCTTGTTCTTACGTCTCGGCACAAATTAACAATGCTGCCAGGGCGAAAGAGATCGTTGGCAAAATGACATTGGAACAAAAGGCTGAATTGGTGGTTGGTAATGGTTTTCGTATGCCGGGCATGAAACCGCAGGGACCTACTATCGGTCAAACACAGGATAAAGTTCCGGGAGCTGCAGGTACAACACATGCATTTCCGTCTTTGAATATTCCTTCTATGGTTCTTTCTGATGGGCCTGCCGGAGTAAGAATATCTCCTTACAGAAATGGTGATAGCACCAGAAGCTATTTTGCCACAGCATGGCCGGTAGCCACTTTGCTTGCCAGTTCATGGGATACAACTTTGGTGAAGAAAATGGGTGTGGCTTTTGGAAGTGAAATACACGATTATGGAATTGATGTAATTCTGGGCCCGGCATTAAATATTCAACGAAATCCATTAAATGGTAGAAATTTCGAGTATTTTTCTGAGGATCCATACGTTGCCGGAAATATGACAGCGGCACTGGTAAATGGTATTCAGTCAAATCATGTGGGTACTTCTATAAAACATTTTGTTGCCAATAATCAGGAGACAAATCGAAATACTGTGAACACTATTGTAAGCGAAAGAGCCTTAAGGGAGATTTATTTGAAAGGCTTTGAAATTGCCGTAAAAAAATCTCAACCCTGGACAGTGATGAGTTCTTACAACCTGGTTAACGGAACTTATACCTCGCAGGAATATGATCTGCTTACCACTATTTTAAGAAAGGAATGGGGATTTAAAGGAATGGTTATGACAGACTGGTTTGGTGGAAAAGATCCTGTAGCCCAGATGAAGGCAGGTAATGATTTACTTATGCCGGGAACACCTGCACAAACAAAGGAAATTGTTGATGCAGTGAAAGACGGCAAATTAGATGAAAACGTACTTGATCGCAACGCAGAAAGGGTGCTCGAACTTGTTTTTAAATCACCTGCGTATCATCATTACAAATATTCTGATAAGCCTGATCTGAAAAGGAATGCAGAGATTTCACGCACTGTTGCCGATGATGGAATGATCTTATTAAAAAATAATAACAAGGCGCTTCCATTAAGTAAAGGCACACATAATGTGGCTCTCTTTGGGATAAATGGTTACGAATTAATTGCCGGCGGAACAGGCAGCGGCAGTGTAAATAAAGCTTACTCAGTTGCTCTTGACCAGGGTCTTTCTAACGCCGGTTATAAGGTGAATGCGGATTTAAAAAATGTTTATACAAATTATATCAATGATGAAAATGCAAAGAATCCTAAGCAGACTATGATGGAGCAGTTTATGCATCCAAGGCCACCAATGGGCGAATATGTGGCGGATAAAGATTTGATAAATAAAACAGCTTCAAATACCGATGTGGCCATTATTTCGATCGGCAGAAATGCAGGCGAAGGAAGAGACAGAAAACTGGAAGATGATTATAATTTATCTGACACAGAACAAGCACTCATCAAAAATGTGACCGATATTTATCATGCACAAAACAAAAAAGTAATTGTGGTTTTAAATATTGGCGGAGTGATAGAAGTGGCAAGTTGGAGAGATCAGCCAGATGCAATATTACTTGCATGGCAGCCGGGCCTCGAAGGTGGAAATGCCATTACTGATTTGTTAAGCGGTAAAGTTAACCCTTCAGGAAAACTGGCTGTTACTTTTCCGGTTAAATACGAAGATGTTCCTTCAGCAAAAAGTTTTCCTGGAAAAGAATTTCCTGAAAAAGCTACTCCCGGTATGTTCGGAAGGCCATCCATCCCCGCGGAAGTAACTTATGATGAAGGAATATATGTTGGTTACCGTTATTACAATACGTTTAATGTAAAACCTGCTTATGCATTTGGTTATGGGTTAAGTTATACCAATTTTTCATACAGTAATTTAAAATTAAGCAGTCCGGTATTTAACGGGAAAATTAATGCAACGGTTACGATAAAAAATACAGGATCTGCAGCGGGCAAAGACGTGGTAGAATTATACCTTAGCGCTCCTTCTAAAGAAATGAAAAAGCCTTCGGAAGAATTGAAAGGATTTGCAAAAACCAATTTGCTTAAGCCCGGCCAAAGTCAAACGATCACCTTCACCATCACTCCAAAAGATCTTTCCTCTTTTGATACAAAAAGTGCTTCGTGGATAGCAGAGGCAGGAAAATACACGGTAAAGATCGGTGCTTCTTCAACGGATATAAAACAAAAAGCCGATTTTCAATTGAAAAAAGATTTAATGGTTGAGAAAGATGAAAATGTTTTAAAACCACAGGTGGTGATTCCTGATTTCACTAAATAGAATTAAGTTCTATTGAAAAACTGTAAGGGCTTTTGGTGCATTTTATGCTACCGGAAGCCCTTTCTTTTATATAAACTTCTTAAGGCCGGAAGCTCTTGAATGGTAAACCGACTTTTATCAAAGATTTTTATTTTGATGTTTTGTGTTGAGATGACAAAGGTTAAAGGTGGCTTTGGTATTAATTATCTAAATTTGAAATAAAACTATTTATGAAAGCGAACCTAAAACTTACGGCAGTCTACGAAGAAGCCGAAGAAGGCGGGTATATAGCTTTTTTTGAAGAATTGCCTGGTGTAAATACCCAGGGTGAAACTTTTGAAGAAGCAATAAAAAATTTGTTAGAAGCGCTGGATTTGGTGATGGATACCCAACGTATGCTAAGCGAAAAAAACATTGGAGAGAAGAATGTAATTAGAGAATCGTTTGTTTTCGCATCATGAAGACAAAGAACTTTATAAAATTTCTTAATGTGCATAATTGCACTCTAATACGGGAAGGATCGAACCATTCTATATTTCAAAATCAAATCAACCATAAAATTTCTTCAGTACAAGACATAAGGAGGTAAAGAATAACCTCGTCAGGAAGATTTGTCGCGATCTTGAAATTCCATCTCCTGAAAATTTTCAATAAAACTGAATTCTATTATCTTGCAAATGTTGTCTTTTGGGCATTGCATTCCTTTACGGTATTTTTGCAAATTCAATTTGGAAAAATCAATATGAAAGAATTTAAAAGATACCTGCTCACGGCGGCGCTGCCTTATGCCAACGGCCCTGTTCATATCGGCCATATGGCGGGAGTGTATTTGCCTGGAGATATTTATGCACGTTATTTGAGAGCTAAAAAGCTGGATGTAAAATTTGTTTCCGGCAGTGATGAACATGGCGTTCCGATTACCATTCGCGCTATGAAGGAGAATGTTTCGCCAAAAGAAATCGTAGATAAATACCATGCAATCATTAAAGATAGCTTTGAGAAAATGGGTATTTCATTTGATATTTATTCACGCACTTCCAACGAAGTTCATCATAAAACAGCACAGGATTTTTTCCTGAACTTATACAACAAAGGTTTATTTGAAGAAAGAGAAACTGAGCAATATTTTGATGAAGAAAAACAAATGTTTTTGGCAGACAGGTACATCGTAGGAACATGCCCTATCTGCGGAAATACGAATGCATACGGAGATCAATGCGAAAAATGCGGTTCATCCTTAAGTCCGGAACAACTGATCAATCCGAGAAGTGTGTTGAGCGATGCAGTTCCCATAAAAAAGAAAACGAAACATTGGTATTTTCCTTTGCAGGATTATGAAAACTTCTTACGGCAATGGATACTCGAAGATCATAAAGAATGGAAAAATAATGTGTATGGCCAATGTAAAAGCTGGCTGGATAAAGGTTTACAGCCTCGCGCCATGACACGCGACAGCAATTGGGGCGTAAAAGTTCCTTTGCCCGGCACTGAAGGAAAAGTGTTGTACGTTTGGTTTGACGCGCCGATCGGCTATATTTCTGCCACTAAAGAACTGATAAATAACTGGAAAGATTATTGGTACAGCGAAGACACAAAACTGGTTCATTTTATCGGGAAGGATAATATCGTTTTTCATTGTATTATTTTCCCGTCGATGCTTGAAGCGCATGGAGATTTTGTGTTACCAGAAAATGTTCCGGCAAATGAATTTTTAAATATTGAAGGGCAAAAAGTTTCTACCAGCCGCAACTGGGCAGTTTGGATTAATGAATATTTAGAAGATTTCCCGGGACAACAGGATGTGCTGCGTTATGTTTTATGCGCCAACGCTCCCGAAACAAAAGACAACGATTTTACCTGGAAGGATTTCCAGGATAGGAATAATTCTGAGTTGGTTTCTATTTTTGGCAATTTTGTAAACCGCACTTTTGTATTGATGCATAAATTATGCAAAGGCAAAGTGCCGCCGTTGCACCAGGAAATTCTTGATGATGCGGATCAAAAAATGATTGAAGAATTTGGAATTACCAAATCAAAAATTGAAAGTTTATTAGAGCAATTTAAATTCCGGGATGCATTATTTGAAGTGATTGATCTTGCCAGAAAGGGGAATAAATATTTACAAGTAAAAGAACCATGGAAGTTGGCCTCCCCAAACCCCTCCAAAGGAGGGGCTTTAGAAAACTTAGCGAATAAAACAGCTTCTGAAAATGTTAAAGATTCTCAGAACCCTCCTTTGGAGGGCAGGGAGGCTATTGATAATTGCCTTCACATTTGTTTACAGTTGTGTGCAAATCTTGCCATTTTCATAAATCCTTTCCTGCCATTTACAGCCAAAAAAATGCTATATATGATGAAGGTGGTAGAAAAAATGTTGGAATGGGAAAATGGTGGTAAAGCGAAATTATTAAGTGTGGGTTATTCTTTAAGAGCGCCGGAATTATTATTTAGAAAGATAGAAGATGAAGAAGTAAAAGCGCAAGTTGATAAATTAGAAAACAATGCAAAAGCCGTTGCACTCGCGGAAAAAGCTACTTCACACAAACATGAAAATGAAAAGATGGAAGAGAACAAAGCAGATATTCCAAAATTGAAACCTGAAATAGTATTTGATGATTTTGCCAAAATTGATTTGAAGGTTGGAACGATTATTTCTGCAGAAAAAGTAGAAAAAGCTGATAAATTATTGAAACTTGAAATTGATTTGGGTTTTGAAAAAAGAATTATTCTTTCAGGCATAGCGCAACATTTTTCTCCGGAAGAAGTCACCGGAAAACAAGTAGTTGTTGTGGCGAATCTTGCTCCACGAAAAATGCGTGGAATAGAAAGCAACGGAATGATCTTAATGGCTGAAGACGGTGAAGGGAAATTACATTTTGTAAAACCTGAAAATGTGATCGGGGATGGAAGTGGGGTGAGCTGATGTTACTTTCTTCAGAAAAATAGAAATCTTTAAAATTTCTTTGTTCACTGGCTTTCATTGAAGCGCAACAAGTATCTGCCTCAATAAAATAGCTTAATTTAGACTTTTATAGTTGTTTAACTAACTAAATTATATGCTACACAAAAGAAATATCAATAAAGTGGCCGTTTTGGGAAGCGGCGTAATGGGAAGCCGTATTGCTTGTCTTTTTGCTGGTATTGGCGTGCAGGTTTTGTTGCTTGACATTGCGGCCTCTTCCAAAGAGGGAGATGAAAAAACTTCGAAAAATAAAATTGTTAATGATGCCTTGGCTGCAGCCGTAAAATCATCGCCTTCGCCTCTTTACACAAAAGCTGATCTTAGAAATATTACTACAGGCAATTTTGATGATAATATGAAAGACATCGCTTCGTGCGATTGGATTATTGAAGTAGTGATAGAAAGACTGGATATCAAAAGGCAGGTTTTTGACCAGGTTGAAAAATTCAGAAAACCGGGAACACTTATTACTTCGAATACTTCAGGTATTCCGATTCATTTGATGGCGGAAGGCAGAAGCGATGATTTTAAAAAGCATTTTTGTGGTACGCATTTTTTTAATCCACCAAGATATTTAAGACTACTTGAAATTATTCCTACTGAATTTACTGATCAAAGTGTTGTTGATTTTTTGATGCATTATGGTGATTTGTTTTTGGGAAAAACAACTGTTTTGTGTAAAGACACGCCGGCGTTTATTGCCAACAGGGTGGGTGTTTTCAGTATCATGTCCATTTTCCATATAATGGATAAACTCGATCTGAATATTGACCAGGTTGAAGCATTGACAGGCCCGATAATGGGACGACCAAAGTCTGCAACCTTTCGAACTGCCGATGTTGTAGGGATTGATACTTTGGTAAAAGTGGCAATGGGCGTTAAAGAAAGTTGCCCCGATGATGAGGCAAAAGATATTTTTGTTATTCCGGATTGGCTGCAAAAAATGGTTGATAATAAATGGCTTGGTGACAAAACAGGACAAGGCTTTTTTAAGAAGACAAAATCTGCGGAAGGGCAAAAGGAAATTCTCACACTTGATTTAAAAACGTTTGAATATGCGCCAAGGCAAAAGCCAAAATTTGCTACTCTCGAAACTGCAAAGCCTATTGATGATCTTAAACAAAGAACAAAAGCTTCATTTAAAGGAAAAGATAAGGCAAGCGAATTTTACCGACAATTTCATTACAGCCTTTTTGCTTATATCTCCAATCGTATTCCTGAAATAAGTGATGAATTGTATCGCCTTGATGATGCGATGAAAGCGGGCTTTGGCTGGGAAATTGGTGCTTTTGAAACATGGGATCTTTTCGGTGTGAAAGAAACGGTGGAAGCAATGAAAAAAGAAGGTTACACAGTTGCTGATTGGGTTAATGATTTTCTCGCTGAAGGAAATACTTCCTTTTATAAAGTGGAAAATGGAAAGCGTCTATTCTATGACGTTAGTTCTAAAAAATACCTGCCGCTTCCCGGTGGTGATTCATTTATTATCCTTAGTGATCTTACCGAAAAAACAGTCTGGAAAAACAGTGCCTGCAATTTGTATGATATAGGTGATGATGTGGTGGGTTTATCATGGAATACAAAAATGGGTAGTATTGGCAGTGAAGTTTTGGAGGCATTGAATAAATCGATTGCCATTGCTGAAGAAAAATACAAAGGGTTGGTAATTGCCAACGAAGCAGCGCAATTCAGTGCCGGTGCCAATGTGGGAATGATTTTTATGTATGCTGCAGAACAGGAGTACGATGAACTCGATATGGCCATTCGATTGTTTCAGAACACAACAATGAGAATCCGTTATTCATCTATCCCGGTGGTGGTTGCTCCACATGGACTCACTTTAGGAGGTGGTTGTGAAATTTGTTTGCACGCTGATAAAGTACAGGCGGCTGCAGAAAGTTATATCGGTTTGGTTGAGTTAGGTGTTGGTCTTATTCCCGGCGGTGGAGGAACAAAAGAATTTACTTTGCGTGCTTCTGATGCCATTCAACATAATGAGCCCGCAACTATTCCTTTACAAAACCGGTTTTTCACCATAGGAACAGCAAAAGTTTCTACTTCTGCATTTGAAGCGTTTGATATGGGAATAATGCGGAAGGGGAAAGATGAAATTAGTATCAATCAATCAAGAAGAATTGCACAAGCAAAGGAAAGTGTAATTGAAATTTTTAATAGCGGCTATACAAAGCCGGTTCAACGCTCTGATATAAAAGTGCTGGGCCGCGAAGGCCTGGGCATGTTATATGCAGGTATTAATGGCATGTTTCGCGGAAATTATATAAGCGAACATGATGTTTTGATTGCTAAAAAACTGGCTTATGTAATGTGTGGTGGCGATTTGAGCGAAGTCACATTGGTGAATGAACAATATCTGCTTGATCTTGAACGGGAAGCTTTCCTAAGTCTTTGCGGGCAGAAAAAAACATTGGAAAGATTGCAAAGTGTTTTGACAAGTGGAAAGCCGGTGAGAAATTAATTGGCCCGACCCGTTCTCGGGGCATCAAATTTATTTCTGTAGAAAAATCGGAGTAATTTCTTCAGACGGAAATCGCCAAACTCTGCCCGGGACGTTCCGAATCAGTAAACCAATAAATAATCAGGATTTTTATTTTCGTCTCAACTCACCGCTGATAATTATTTATTTTTGCGCCCATGCCTCTTTCTCTTTTTAATCCTTTTGAAACTTTACATTTTGAAAATACCACCTGTTTTTTAACAGGAGAGGATTTGCCATCGGCCGATCAGCAAATTTCTATTTTTCCTGAGTGGATACTGGATCGTTTTTCTTTGAGAGAACAAAGATTTAAGATGCTCGACCAGGTAACAGCTATACATTACGGAGAATTAAAATTACCTTGCTCAAAAGAAGTAAAAGATGCGTTTGATAAACTGGAAGATGAAATAAAAAAAGCGTTTGAAGCAGGTTACGATGAAGTGAAAAAGCTGCCTGGAGAAAGCCTGTTTTTGTGGATGGGAAAATTGGTGTATGGTGTGTTATACAACGATCTGGTTTTAGAAATAAGCCGTTCAAAAAAAAGGCATAATGCAACTGAATTTAAACTTTCTCCTTACCTGAAACAAAGATTTGCAAAGTTTCACCTGATGTTGCAATCTTTAATCGTTCCGATGAAATTTGAAGGCGTAAAACCATGGAGTATCGAAATAGTAAAATTGAAATATTCAAAAGATATTTTTAATTATAAAGATGAACCTACCAATCTTAATTTTTCTTTGGGCATCAACGGGTTTGGCATTGTAGCTTGCCTGCAGGATAATGGCGCAGTAAGAAAAAAAGAAAAAAATATTCTTGCAAAAATTTCTGACAAGACTTTGCATCCTATTCAATTTGAAGAACTGTCTGCCCGTTTTTTGTATGCTAACTATTTATTAATAAAACCTGCGCGGAATATCATATCTGTAGAAGAAGACAAGGTGGTAATTGAATCTGTTGCTGCTGAAGAAAGTCCTGGCGAACCTATATTTGCTCCCTGGGATGATGATATGTTTGCCCAGGTTTTGGCAGGATATTGGGAACCATGGGGCTTTACCAAAAAGACCATTATTAATTTTCCTGATTCGGCTCTAAGCTTTCTTGAAAATGATTTTACTCATGAATTTATAGAACCGGATTCCATAGAACTACCTTATTAATTTTCTATTTTTCTTTAAAAAAAATATCCCGTTTAAATTTCTCTTCTTATCTTTTCAGTGATCTTTTTAAAGTGGTTTTATTAAGGTCATGTTTCACTTTGAGTACTACTATCTTAAATTGTAAATGGAAAAATAAAATTCATTATGCCAAAAAACACTAACAACAATTCACGACGTTCTTTTATCGCCAATGTTACCAAAGGCGTTGTAGGCGCTACATTGATACCGACGATTATTACAGCAAAAGACAGGAAGCGGCATTTTTTGGAAATGATCAGATCGCAGCAACATTTTTCTTCCAATGACATGGTGCAGGTGGCGCTAATAGGTTCAGGAAACATGGGCGTTGCCGATGCTACTACCTGCATTTCCGTTCCGGGAGTGAAGTTGGTAGCCGTTTGTGATTTGTACGACGGACGGCTTGCTGACGCCAAAAAGCGTTGGGGGAACGATATTTTTACTACCCGCGATTATCGCGAAATACTGGAAAGACCGGATGTTGACGCGGTAATTATTGCCGTACCGGATTTTTGGCATAAAGATATTTCGGTTGCTGCAATGAATAAAGGGAAACATGTGTATTGCGAAAAGCCAATGGTACATGATATTTCAGAAGCGCCTGAAGTAGTTGCTGCTCAAAAAAGAAATAATGTGGTTTTCCAGGTGGGCAGCCAGGGAATGAGTTCGTTGGGAAATGAAAAAGCAAAAGAATTGTTGAAAGACGGTGCAATCGGTGCTTTAAATTATGCAGAAGGTTTTTGGGCAAGAATGTCTCCAATCGGTGCATGGCAATATCCGATTCCCGCTGATGCTTCTCCTGCAACAGTTGATTGGGATCGTTACCTGGCCATTACTACCAAAAGGCCTTTTGATACATTGCGTTTTTTCCGTTGGAGAAATTATCGTGATTATGGAACCGGCGTTGCCGGCGATTTGTTTGTGCATTTATTTTCGAGTTTACATTTTGTAACCGGTTCAATTGGGCCCAATAAAATCATGGCTACCGGCGGGCTTCGCTATTGGAAAGATGGCCGAGAAGTTCCTGATGTAATGTTAGGCATGTTTGATTATCCCGAAACCAAAGTACACCCTGCTTTTAATCTTTCACTTCGTGTAAATTTTGTGGATGGAACCGGTGGAACCAATTACCTGAGAATGGTGGGCAGAGTTTGGCGATTTCCGTCTGAAGAAATTACTCCGATTT
>DAHXOZ010000073.1 GCA_027364635.1 bacterium
CAGCAGTGATGGATTTAGCCCCAAAAACTATTATTCCTATTGGTTCGAATATTACTATAGCAGGGTCTAAAATTACCGGGTTAGTAGTATACGGATAGGTACTTATGGTAACCGTTCCAAAGTCATGCTGATAAATCACTTGACTTTTTGAGCCATATCCTATCATGTATAAATAGAAAAATAATAGCAATTTTCTTTTACCTGGGAAAGAATTCAAAAAAGATTTGAAAATAGTTCTCTCTGAATTGCTTTTTTTGCAAATTAAACTCCACATACCAAAATTAGTTTTGGTTAATAAATATAATAAGTAAGGTAATATTTATAAGCTTTCGGAAAGGGTTGGAATCATTGGCATTCAAAAAAGCGATGCCATATAATCATTTACAAGAATACAATTAATATTTTATATAAAATCATTTGAATAAATATTTTTTCTCTCTTAGATAACAAGTAAAGAAATACAAATAGATAACAAGTAAAGAAATTACAAAGTACAAATAACGATTTTTGATTTTTTAAAATATCAAGTCACTTTTTTTTAAAAAAATTACTTGTATCTTAACCCATAAAAAAATAATGACCACCATAATCTGTCCTAACTGTCACCATGAATTTGAACCACAGGAAGCCATTGCCAAAAGCATAGAAAAGGAGTATAAAGAAAAATTTGACCAGGACCGGCAAAAGCTTCTCGCTCGATTTACAGCTCAACAAAAGCAACTGGAGGAACAGCAAAAAGAATTTGAGAAAAAGAAAGAAAAAGAAAACGAATTGTTTGCTGAAAGAATGGAAAAAGAAAAACAGAAAATGCAAAATGAGCTGCAGGAAAAACTAAGAAAATCGATCAGCAACGATTTTGAAAACCAATTAAAACTTTTGCAGCAGGCCAATAGTGATAACGAAGAAAAATTAAAATCGGCAAGGCAAAAAGAATTGGAATTTTTGAAAAAAGAAAAAGAGTTAAAGACAAAAGCAGCAGAAATGGAAATTGAGCTGGAGAAAAAGCTAGCCGCAGAAAGAGAACTCTTAATTGAACAGATCAGAAAACAGGAAAAAGAAAAAAACGAAATAAAAGAAACAGAGCATTCTTTAAAAATAAAAGAACTCGAAAAGCAATTGAATGACAATAAGAAACTGGTGGAAGAAATGAAACGTAAGCAGGACCAGGTTTCGATGCAATTGCAGGGAGAAGTACAGGAACTGGCGCTCGAAGAAATATTGGGAAACGCCTTTCCGTTTGATGTCATTTCTGAAGTGGGAAAAGGAATCAGGGGCGCTGATTGCATTCAACTGGTAAGAAATAATTTTGGCCAGGAATGTGGAAAGATTATTTATGAAAGCAAGCGCACCAAAGATTTTGGTGGTGATTGGATAGAAAAACTAAAAGCAGATATGCGAAGTACAGGCGCGGATATTGCCGTACTGGTAACCAAAACAATGCCTAAGGACCTTGATTATTTTGACTTGAAAGATGGCGTTTGGGTCTGCACTTTTTCTGACGTAAAGCCGCTTGCCACTGTATTGCGCGACGGAATTATGCGGCTTCATACTTCCTCAAAAAACCATGAAAACAAAGGAGATAAAATGCATTTGCTATACGATTATCTAACCAGTAATGAATTCGGAGAACAGTGGAAAGCGATAAGAGAAGGATTTTCGTCAATGAAAATGAGCATTATTAATGAAAGAAATGCTATGGAAAAATTATGGAAAGCACGCGAAAAGCAACTCGAAAAAGTTTTGTTGAATGCTGCACATATAAAGGGCTCCATTGAAGGAATTTCAGGAATGGATGCAATAGACCTGAGTTTGCTGGACGAACAAAATTTACTGGAAAATGAATAAGAATTATAGTAAACCAACAAAAAACACTAATTACGGTTTTTTAAAAAAATCTTTTAATGATCCGGAGTGTATGAGTGCGTTGTTTCGTTTCAAGATTTAAAATTCCCTGGGTATCTATTTTATCAATCCGCACTTTTCCGGCAGAATGAATAATCTCATGCTCATTTAATAATATCCCTACATGAACAATTCTTCCTTCTTCATTATCAAAAAATGCCAGATCCCCACAATGCGCTTCCTGTAAAAAATTTACAGTGGTTCCTTGTTCTGCTTGTTGCCACGCATCTCTTGGAATATAAGTGTTCAGAAATTTATAAGTCATTTGGGCATAACCGCTGCAATCAATTCCGAAAACGGATTTTCCTCCCCACAAATAAGAAGTATTTAAAAATTTAAAAGCCACCTGTTTGACCTGTTTTGGAGTTACTTTTATTTCTTCAGGATTCCAAACTTTTCCTTTAAAATGTACTGAATTCCTTCGCCAGAAAGCCATACCGTTTTTGAAAGCACTTAAAGCACTTCCCATGGGCACATACATAATATGGCCGTTGTAATCAACTTCATTCACCCAATCCGAAGTGAGATCTTTATCGGTTTTCATGTAAACGTCTTCGTCAATTTCTACCACATGGCTTTGTTGAACCCAGCCTTGGTAACCATCATAACGTAATTGTATTTTTAGCCAATCAGCAGTTCTTTCAAGAATGAAAGATTTTTCGCCAAACAATTGCTGAGACACCATTTCAGTTTTGTGTGACGGCTCCGCTCTCATAGGGCTTACTCCTACACAACACACCATGTATTCCATAACATCTATCAGGTTTATTGCAAATGTAACTTATGGAAATTTATTAAGTTTACATCTTACTAAAAAAGAAAAAACATTTTTGCAACCTGATAAGTACGACCATATTACTGACGCAGAACTACTGCAAAATTTTTACAAAGATCATGACAACAAATGGTTAGGAATTTTGCTGCCGCGCTATACTTTGTTGCTGCTGGGGGTTTGTATGAAATATTTAAAAAATGAAGAAGATGCGCGTGATTGTGTACAGCAGATATTTTTAAAAGTGATCAATGAATTACGCAAATACAAAGTAGACTATTTTAAAAGCTGGATTTATATGATTGCAAGAAATCATTGCCTGATGAAATTGCGCGATTACAAAAACACAACAATAGAATTGAATGAACATGTTGCGGCTGCTACAGATGCTGAGACAGATAAAAAAAAGTTACTTGAAAAAGATGCGCTTTTACAAAGAATGGAAGCTGCACTAAATAAATTAAATCCTGATCAAAAAGTATGTGTCAAATTATTTTACCTTCAGAAAAAATCTTATTCAGAAGTTGCAGAAATTACAGGTTTTACACTAATGCAGGTAAAAAGCTATCTTCAAAATGGGAAAAGAAATCTAAAATTATTAATAGAAAATAATCCATAATGGAAATTAAATAATGAATGATGATTTATTAAACATATTATCAAACAGCAATAAAGAAATCGACAACCAAAAGTTGATGGATTATCTCAGCGATAAATTATCTGCTGAAGAAAAACATGAATTTGAAAAAATACTTCTTGATTCAAACCTTGAAAGTGATGCTGTTGAAGGGCTTCAGCAATTCAAAAACAAAAAAGATCCTGTTGATTTTGCAGAAGAGCTGAATCGAAAACTACAAAAGCAATTGCAAAAAAAGAAAGTTGCAAAAGCTAAACGTCGCCTGAAAGAGATGCGCTGGTTGTATGTGGCAGTTACATTAATTATCATTTTTATCCTGATCGCTTTCATAATAATCTCAAAATTTCTGAGATAAATTATTCCTGCAATTAGCCTGTAATTAAGCTGGCCCCTTCAATTTCATTATTACTGGTTTCTACAATTATTTTTTCGGTAAAAGCAGTAGAAATAGAAAGCCCCACGTAATCCGTGGCAACCGGAAATTCTTTGTAACTTCTTTCAACCAACACAAGTGTTTGTATTTTCTTCGGATAAAAATTGAGGAATGGTTTTAAGGCATACAACAAGGTTCTTCCACTATTAGCCACGTCATCCGTTACAATAATGACCTTGTCGTCAAAATTGATTTTTTCAGAAAGAGAAATATTTTTGGGATCTTTCTTGTCAAGCACTATTTCGATCAGGCTCACTTCTCCTTTAAAAATATCTTTTAAAAAAGAATAAAGAATGTTAGAAATAATCTTGCCATTCTCTTTAATGCCCGCAAGAATTATTTGCTCTTCGTTTATGTTTCGCTCCGCAATTTCATAAGCCATCCGTTGAAGTTTCCTGTAAGCAATTTCTTTGGTAAGAATAAGATGAGCAGCCATAATAATAAGATTTATAGAAAAAGCAATTTACAATTTTAAAAGTTTAAAATGTATCCAATCTGTAAAAGTGTTTCATCTATCCGGGTTACCTTCCATTTCCTGCTAAGTTATGGTTCACATATTTGTTTATCTTAGCAATAATCTTTTTTTATGCATCTGTTACAGCAAATATTATTTATTATCCTTGTTGGTTTTGCTGTTTTTATTTTTTGGCTAAAAGTAAAAGAGATAAGAGCCAATATTAATTTAGGCCAGGATGAAGACCTTTCTGATCATAAAGGAAAACGCTGGAGAAATGTAATGCTGCTTGCTTTGGGCCAAAAAAAAATGTTTCGATATCCTTTGGTAGGCATCATACATTTTGTAATTTATGCAGGCTTTGTTATTATAAATATAGAAATTTTAGAAATTATTCTTGATGGCCTGTTAGGTACACACAGGTTGTTTGCCAATTCACTTGGAGGGTTTTATACTTTTGTGATCGACTTCTTCGAAATACTGGCTGTTGGTGTTCTATTGGCCTGTGTAATCTTCCTGGTCAGAAGAAACGTTTTAAAACTCAAAAGGTTTATCAGCCACGAACTTGATGGCTGGCCCCGAACAGATGCCAATTTAATCCTTGTCACTGAAATCATATTAATGAGTTTGTTCCTTACCATGAATTCTGCAGACCGGGCTTTACAATTGCAGGGAAATCCACATTATGCTGATCACGGAAGTTATATTTTTTCAGGATGGCTGGCACTTTCACTTCAACATTTGAAACCGGCAACTCTTATTGCAATCGAACGCTCATGCTGGTGGTTGCATATAACAGGTATTTTTGCCTTTTTAAATTACCTTCCTTATAGTAAACATTTCCATATTTTGCTGGCTTTCCCTAATACGTATTATAAACCCATAATTCCGAAAGGGGAAATGAGAAACATGAAAAATGTGGAACAGGAAGTTGAATATATGTTCAAACCCGAACTTGCACCTGCTACCGGAGAAGAACAAACGCAAAGCCAAATATCTTTTGGCGCTAAAGATGTTTTTGATTTAAAATGGAAAAATTTATTAGATGCTTATACCTGCACAGAATGCGGAAGATGCACAGCAGCATGCCCGGCAAATATTACCGGTAAATTATTAAGCCCTCGAAAAATAATGATGGATACAAGAGACAGAATGTACGAGGTAAGAAATAATATTAAAGCCAATGGAGGTTTTAAGGACGATGGCAAAACATTAATTCATAATTATATAACTGTTGAGGAATTGCGTGCCTGCACTTCCTGTAATGCCTGCGTAGAAGAATGCCCTGTAAGCATAAATCCTTTGGATATAATTTTCTCGCTTCGCCGTGCCCTTATTATGGAAGAAAGTAACGCTCCCGCAGAATGGAATGCCATGTTCAGTAATGTAGAGAATAATTTTGCACCATGGAAATTCAGTCCCGATGAAAGAGATAAGTGGGCAAACGAAATGGAATAAAATCTATTTCCCAGTTTCCATTTTCAAAAATAAAAATCCTTCTTATTTGTTCTTTTACTGTGGTAAAGTGTTCAATAATTTAAAAGAATCACCATCAAATAATCCTTTATCACTTAATTTTAAATGAGGAATTACCAGCAATGCCATAAAAGATAAAGTCATAAATGGAGCAGATAATTGAGAGCCAAGTTCTTTTGCTGCAGCATCAATATTCGTATACATTTCAGCTACTTTATATCCGTCTTCAATGCTCATTAATCCTGCAACAGGCAACGGTAAAATTTGATTAAAAGGAGGATTATTTATATCAGCAACACTCACTCCTCCTTTCTTTTCGATTATCAAATTAACAGCATCACAAATGCTTTGATCATCCACGCCCACAGCAATAATATTATGACTATCGTGAGCGACAGATGAAGCAATAGCGCCCTTTTTTAAACCAAAATTTTTTATGAAAGCTATAGGAACAGGTGCATCATGATAACGGTTGATTACCGCCATCTTTAAAATATCAATTTCAATGTCACTTTCATAAAAACCGTTCACAGATTTAGGAGAAACAGAATACTTATTGGTAATTAACTGTCCATCCAATGCCTCTATTACATCAAATTTAAAATCAGAAATTTCGATTTTAAAATCTTGCGGCTTTTTCTTCGAACAGTTAAAATTATTAATTACCAAAGCTGGTTTGGTTTTTATTTTTGACACTCCGTTTTCCGCAACCAACTCACCATTGATATAGGTAGCTTTTACTTTAAAATCATTTAAATTTTCTACCACAATAAAATCAGCAGGATGGCCTTCTTTTAATAAACCAACATTCATTCTGTAATGTTCCACAGGATTTATACAAGCCGCTTTCAGCACTTTAAAAACATCAATACCTTTAGCAACCGCCCGCTTGCAAAGTCCATTGATATGGCCTTTCACTAAATTATCCGGATGCTTATCATCACTACAAAACATGATCTCATTTTCATGATCATTCAGCAAATCAATTAACGCTTCAAAATTTTTTGCTGCGCTTCCCTCCCGGATCAGAATTTTCATTCCGTACTTTAATTTATCCGAAGCTTCTTCTACAGTGAAACATTCATGATCAGTACTGATGCCTGCTTCAATATATTTTTTGGCATCTTCTCCCATCAATCCGGGTGCATGTCCGTCAACAGGTTTCTTATATTTCTTTGCAGAATCAATTTTTGAAAAAACTTCTTCATCATGATTAAGCACTCCCGGAAAATCCATCATTTCACTTAAATAAAGAATTTCACTTTTAGCTAAAAGTTTATCAATGGCAGCAACATCAAGCGTAGCCCCCGCAGTTTCAAAAACAGTTGCCGGCACACAACTTGGTGCTCCGAAATTAAATTTAAAAGGAACCGTCTTGCCATTTTCGATCATGTATTCAACGCCTTCTATTCCACAAACATTGGCAATTTCATGAGGGTCACTAATCGTTGCAACAGTGCCATGAACTACTGCCAGTTTTGCAAATTCTGACGGGATAAGCATTGAACTTTCTATGTGTACGTGAGCATCAATAAACCCTGGCATTATAAAAGGAGCATTGCTTTTAATATCACTCAATTTTTCAACAGATTGAATTTTCCCTTTTTCAATAGTTACTTCACCATAAAATATTTCTTTCGATTTTATATCAACAATATTTCCTTTAACTATTATGCTCATGATAATTTAAAATGATTTACCAGCTAAATATTTCTCTTCTAAAAACTGATCTTTGTTATAAATATCATTATAAAAAACAATTTTATTACTTGTTGCATCACAAGTAAAATATTCTATATAAAGCGGCAATCTCTTCTTAACCATAATTGTCTTTCGATCCTCCTTAGCAATCCAGGTTTTAATAGAATCAGCATTGTAAGAAACTCTGTGTCCTATTTTCGTAGCAAGACTATCATTTTTCGCTATGTAAAATGCGAGCGCTTCCCAATTTTGAACACGCACACAACCATGGCTTAATGCACGATATGAATTCGCGAATAAATAACGCTGATTCGTATCATGCAGATAAACAAAATACGGGTTACTAAAATTGAATTTAAAAATTCCCAGCGCATTTTCATAACCACTTTGTTGGACAACTTTCCAGGGAATACCGGTTTTGTATTTTGCCCAGTTCACTTTGTAAGGGTCAACCTGGTTTCCGTGATAATCTACCAACACAAATCCTTTGCTCGCAAGATATCCCGGGTTTACTTTCAAGGCGGGTAGAATGTCCTTTTTAATAATACTTTCAGGTATCGTCCAGTTAGGATAGGTAACCATGTTAGAAATGGCTGATGTAATGAGAGGCGTAGGCGTTGTAGGTTTTCCTACAATGACTTTTGATTCAACCACTACACTATCATTATCCCAAACCTTTAATCTAAAGGAAGGAATATTTACCATCAGGTATTTTTCGGGAAGAGCAGGAAACTCTTTGTAACGATCAAGTGTAATCGCAATTCTTCTAAACTTTTCATAATCATAAGAATTCAAAGCATTAACAGTTTCTTCACCGGGTTTACCATCCGCGGTAAGTTTATGTTTTTTCTGGTATTTTTTTACTTCTTTACTTAACGTTACTGAATCCGGAAGTTCAGTTGTATCGCTTCCTATGCCGGATTGCAATAATCTTTTATGAAGGTCTTTATAAAATTGCAAAGTATCGATATAAGGGAAATTTATATAAACATATTTTTGGGTATCCATGTTATCAACAAAATCCGGAAGCATTTTTTTTAAAGAAACATAATAAATATTCTTAGGTTCAACGCTGTCAAAAGTTGCAGTAACATTAACTGATGAAAGGGCCTCATTAAGTTTAGGAATAAAAAAAGAATCTGCCGCATTTTCCTTCGAAACAATTGAAACACTATCATCCAGCAATCTTCCTTCTTTTAAATCTTTCAACGTTTTCATAAAAGCATCTGTAAGCATCAGGTCTGCCCTGGTCCAGGCCACGGCATCCATTCTTGTTAAAGAATCAGTTTCAATCTTTGAACGCAAATTTTTCAATTCGTGGAAGTGATAATCTTCCGGATACAAACCATAATACTTTGATTTTTTTATAAACTCAAACATCGAATCAGCAACAGGATTCCAGGTTTCAGTTTTACTCCAAACTCCTTTAAAATTATTTTTACTGTAAAAAGCATTTACGAATTTGAATTGCGTGAGATGAACAGAATCACCGATACTTCCATTCGAGGTGCTTGCAAAATCAAGAACAGATTTAATATTATCAGAAATCTGGTCATCCATTTTTTCCGGAGCCTTCACAATTTCTTTTTGCTTTATCGTCTTGTGATTATTACATGCACCGCAGCAGCTTAGTATTATTAGAATTAAAAGTATTTTTATGGAATTCAATTTATGAAGCATAGATAGCTTTAGCTTTTAAACCTATAACAAAAATGAACAGGATTTATAAAATAAAATATAGTATTAAAATAGCTGTAATCGTTTTCTTTTTCAATTTTACGGGATTCAATATTGTATCAGCTCAATCAAAAATAGGTAATAAGTATGGATTGACTATTATAAACAACACCAAAATTTTGCAAAAACAAATTGAAGACGATCCCGCTAATAATATGGTAAATCTAAAAAAAAATATTCCCGGAATAAAGATAGATTTAAAATACGCTACAACTCAAAACTTTATGCACCAAAAATTGTATCCCCCGATAAGAACCACCTTTTTGCGTAAACCAGCCGCAGAAGATTTAAAGAGAGTAGTTGAAGAACTTAAGAAACACAATTTATCAGTAAAGATTTTTGATGCTTACAGGCCCTATTCAATAACAGAAAAAATGTGGGAAAAAGTTAAAGACGACCGATATGCAGCAGACCCTGCTAAGGGTAGCGGTCACAATCGCGGAGCTGCTGTTGATTTAACTTTAATTGATATGAAAACAGGCAATGAGTTACCCATGGGAACCGGTTTCGATAACTTTAGTGATACAGCTCATCCTGATTTTACAGTTCTTCCGGCAGCAATACTAAAGAACAGAAATTTATTGAAAAGAATAATGGAAGAAAATGGTTTTAAACAGTTAAGTACAGAATGGTGGCATTTTTATCTTCCCAATTCTTCTTCTTTTGAATTGTTGGATATTCCCTTTTCTGAGCTAAAAAAGATGGCTAAAAAAGACTAAGATTTTAATTTTTCTTTCATTTTTTCAATCAGTAACATGGTGGCGGGGCAAAATTCTATATTCTGTCCATGAATATAAAAATAGTCTGTAGCCGGTCTTTTATGAAAATGAGGAAAATCAGCACAATCCGCCGGACGTACCTCATAAATCGTACACATGTTGGTTTTCATATCGAGGAACTGGCAAGGTTGTGAACGGTTCATCCAGTCGTTATCCTTTTTTTCACGGTACAGCCATTTTTCTTTAAAATCTTTTGGCCTCATTCCCAGGTGTGCTGATATTCTTTTTATATCAGCGTTTGTATAAGTAGGGCTCATCACTTTACAACAATTAGCGCAACTTAAGCAGTTCACTTCTTTCCAAACCTCTTTTTCAATATCTTCCATTAACACATCCAGATTTTTGGGCGGATTATTTTCTGTGCGTGTGATGAAATATCTCAAAGATCTTCGGTTAAGGTCGAATTTCTTTTTTAATTTTTTTAAGTTGATAGTTTCCATGAAATAAAAGGCAGAAGCTAAAGACGGAAATTTTTAAAGGATAAAAGTAGTGCTATTTTACTTTAATTTCACAGAAAACAATTCATCTTACCAACTTTATTTTTATATAGTAAACCAACAAATAATTCATTTTTTTAAACAGGAGCTTTAATGTGGGAAGCATATAAAAAAGGATTCAAGGCTTATTTACAATTAGAGAAGTCTTTATCAGAAAATTCTGTAGATGCTTATATACATGACATTGAAAAATTCACTCAATTTCTGTCGATAAGTAAAGTAGAAAAAGCGCCAAAAGAAATTGAACTTTCCGATTTTGAAGTCTTTTTGAAATGGATCAATGAGTTGGGAATGACGCCCGCTTCACAAGCCCGAATAATTTCAGGATTGAGGAGTTTTTATAAATTTTGTATTCAGGAACAGATTTCACAAACTGATCCTACTGCTTTACTGGAAGCACCCAAACTTGAAAAACATCTCCCTGATACCTTAAGTTATAATGAAATTGAAAAAATAATTTCAGCCATCGATTTAAGTACACCGGAAGGAATGCGAAACAAAGCTATTATTGAAACCCTTTATAGTTGCGGTTTACGGGTTTCTGAACTGGTAAATTTAAAATTATCCTGTCTATATTTTGATGCAGGATATGTGCGCATTACAGGTAAAGGAGATAAAGAAAGACTGGTACCAATTGGCAATTCGGCTATTAAATATATAATGATCTATCTCGAAAATATTCGTGTGCATATGAAAGTTATTCAAGGAAATGAAGACGTGGTTTTTTTAAACAGAAGAGGAAGAAAACTTTCCCGTGTTATGATATTTATGATCATAAAAGAAGCAGCAGGAAACGCCGGAATTACCAAAAGCATTTCGCCACATACCTTCAGGCATTCTTTTGCTACTCACCTGGTAGAAGGAGGTGCAGATCTTAGGGCTGTGCAGGAAATGCTGGGCCATGAAAGCATTACCACCACTGAAATTTATACACATCTTGACAGGGAATATTTAAGAGAAACGTTGCAACAATATCATCCGGCTTTTAAAGGAAGATAATTTATTAAAAATTCAACCGGAAGTACCATCTTCTTCAATTACAGTTAACCGGGGTTCTGCTTTGAAAATAGAATCATAATTCTTTACCCGCCGGCGATAATTTTTAAACATGCTCATCCATTTGAGCTTTAAAACGCCAGCTATTCCTTCTTTCACTATCCCTTTATTCATTTTTGAAACACCATATTGACGGTCTATAAAAGTAATTGGAACTTCTTTTATTTTAAAACCAAGTTTCCATACAGCGAATTTCATTTCGATCTGGAAAGCATATCCCACGAAACTGATTTTATCGAAATTTATCGCTTCTAAAACATAGTTTCTATAACATACGAAACCGGCGGTAGGATCTTTTATCGGCATAAAAGTTATCAGCCTTGTATAAATGGAAGCGCCTTTAGAAATTCCTATCCTAAAGGCTGGCCAGTTTTCTACTTTACCTCCTTTTACATAACGCGAACCAACAGCCACATCGGCACCCTCATATTTACAAGCCCTGTATAATTTATCCAAATCTTTTGGATTATGAGAAAAATCGCAATCCATTTCAAAAATATAACGATATCCTCTGTCCATGGCCCATTTAAAACCGTGTATATAGGCTGTACCCAAGCCTAATTTTCCTTTTCGTTCCTCCAAAAATAATTTTCCGGGATAAGTAGCAAAAAGAGTTTTCACAATATTAGCGGTTCCATCAGGCGAACCGTCATCAATAATAAGTACATGAAAATCCTGTTTCAGATCAAACACAGTCTTTAATAAAAGGCGAACATTTTCCCTTTCATTATAAGTGGGTATAATTAAAAGTTTTTCCAAATATGACTGTATTTGAAATGAAATTACTACTTTATTTGTTATCGATTTTCAAAATAGGTTCTGCGGTTCATTTTTTAAGCAGGGTTCTGTTGAAAATTTCCGTTAATTTTTGTTTTGTATGTAACGGAAAATCCCCCTTCATCATCCAATCATAATATTGAGGTTCAGCTTTTAAAACCTGTGCAACGCTACGGCCTTTATGTTTGCCAAAATTAAAAACCTCCACGTCATTCTCCATTACAAATCTACGTGCAAAATCAACATATTTTTCTTCTCCTGTAAATTTGAGTACTGTATCGATCGTTTCACCCAAATCCTGGTACCTTTCCAACTGAGCTTCCAGTATCTCCCAGGTTGCGGCAGCATCAACTTCAGCCGAATGTGCATCAATTAATTCTTTCTCACAATAAAACTTATAAGCCGCTGCTAACGTCCTTTTTTCCATCATGTGAAAAATTGTCTGAACATCCAACATTCTTCTGTCTGTCATATCCAAAGAAAAACCAGCCCTCAAAAATTCTTCCATTAATAAAGGAATATCAAACCTGTTCGAATTATAACCTGAGAGATCCGCATTATCAATAAACTGCTTCAGTTCATTAGCTACCTCTTTAAAAGTTGGCGCATCTTTAACTTTATCATCTGTAATTCCATGAATATCACTGCTAACCTTAGGAATGGGCATCTGCGGATTTATCAATTTATGTTTTACTGATTTTGTTTTATCAGGTAAGATTTTAATAATTGCAATCTCAACAATCCGGTCTATTGCGATGTTCATCCCGGTAGTTTCAAGGTCAATAAATACGATTGGTCGTGATAATTGTAACGCCATATTGGATTAATAGTTTAAGATGATATATGTAAAGTGGTCAAAATATCCATTCCATCATAGTTACCGCTACTCATAAAGAGGTAGTTGGTATTATTAAAACTATAACTTTTTAATTTTTCTTCTAATTTATCTCTTTCTGTTATTATTTCCAGGTTGTCTTTTTGAAAACCATTTTTTACTTCAGCGGGTTCTAAAAAATTCATTCTTTTCAATTCAAGCGCGTGTTTGCTGTAAAAAATAATAGCTTCATCCGCCTTATCCATCGCTCCTTTATATTCTGACATAAAATTTTTATCGAGGCTGCTAAATGTATGTAATTCTAACACGGCTATCAATTTTTTATCAGGAAATTGCTCTTTTACCGCGTTAATACTTGCCTTAACTTTACTTGGCGCATGCGCAAAATCTCTATAAATATTACAATCATTTTTTTGTGCTATTAATTCAAGCCTTTTTGCCGCTCCTTCAAAGTTCGCAATTGCCTTTGCAAATGCTTCGTCTTCCATCCCCAGTTCTTTACACACCAAATAAGCAGCCTGCAAATTTAAAAGATTATGATTACCAAATACTTTTAAATCTGTTTTTGCCTTTCCAACCTCCACCGTTGTAATTCCGTTTACGATTGAATGCTGAGGAAGCGAGTACGGAATATAATTCAGGTCTTTCCTTGTATTCTTTTCAACAAGGTCTTTCAGTACTTTATCAGTTTCATTATAAATTAAAAATCCATTTTTTTCAATTTTATTAATAAAAATGATAAACTGCTCGAGGTAAAAATCAAAAGTTGGGAACACATTAATATGATCCCATGCAATACCGGTTAAAACTGCAATGTGAGGAAAGAGAAAATGAAATTTGGGCCTTTTTTCTATCGTACTTGCCGGATACTCATCAGCCTCGCAAACAATCACGGGCGCATCAGTTATTTTTACACTTTGATCAAATCCAAACAGCGAAGCACCCACTAAATAATCAAAATCATAATTCATATTTTTTAATACATGCATGATCATGGCGGTAGTAGTAGTTTTGCCGTGGCTTCCTCCCACCGCCACTCTCTTTTTATGCAGGCTTTCATGAAAAATATATTCGGGGAACGAATATATTTTCAAACCCAGTTCTTTTGCTTTTGCCAGTTCAGGATTGTCTTGTTTTGCATGCATTCCTAATATAACAGCATCAATATCTTTTGTAAGTAATGCCGGAAACCAGCCGTTGTTTGCAGGCAACAGTCCTTCATTTTTAAGATTACCGGCTGCCGGTTCAAATATTTCATCATCACTACCTGTTACTTCATAACCTTTACGTTTTAAAGCAATAGCCA
>DAHXOZ010000074.1 GCA_027364635.1 bacterium
GTGTTCGTTGATAGTATGTTGATAAAACAAAGGCATGAAAAAAAAATTATGTGTCTTTTTGTAATTTGATGAATTATTTTGCAACCATAAAAATAACCGCAATTAAATGATTTTATCTGATAAGAGAATTTTGGAAGAAATTGAAAAGAAAACCATCATCATTAAACCGTACAATCGTGAGAAATTAGGCAGCAACAGTTACGATGTGCATTTGGGAAAAAACCTGGCCGTTTATAAAGACAAAATCCTTGACGCCAAAAAGCACAACGAAATTCAACATTTTGAAATCCCCGAAGAAGGATTCGTTTTGCAACCGAATGAATTGTACCTCGGCGTTACCGACGAATACACTGAAACACACGCCCACGTTCCTTTTCTTGAAGGAAAATCTTCCACAGGCCGACTGGGCATTGACATACACGCCACTGCAGGTAAAGGTGATGTTGGTTTTTGCGGACATTGGACATTAGAAATTTCATGTAAGATTCCTGTGAGAATTTATGCAGGAATGCCCATAGGTCAACTGATTTACTTTCCGGTAGAAGGAGAAGTTGAAGTTTCTTATGATTCAAAAAAGAATGCAAAATACAGCCACCAGCCTGATAAGCCGGTGGAAAGCATGATGTGGAAAAATAAGTTTTGAAGGGAAGGTTGGAGGTATCAGGTACCAGCCTCTAATTCAATCACAGTTATTTCCGGCATTATCCCTACCCTGCCGGGATAGCCAATAAAACCAAAGCCCGGGTTTACGTATAGTTTTTGCTTTCCGTCTTCATATAAGCCGTCCCATTCTTTATAAAAATATTGAACGGGGCTCCATTTAAAACCCGGAATTTCCACACCAAATTGCATTCCGTGGGTATGGCCGCTTAAGGTAAGATCAACGTCACTGTAATCGGGCTTTACCTGTGCATCCCAATGACTTGGATCATGACTGATCAAAATTTTAAAAGGATATTTTTCAGTGCCTGCATATGCTTTATTCATATCTCCATGTTTGGGAAAACGTGCTTTTGCACTCCAGTTTTCGATTCCCATTAAAGCAATTTTTTCTCCATCTTTTTCAAGAACCACATGCTCGTTCATCATTAGTCGCCATCCTAATTCTTTATGTACTTGCGCCAGGTGTACCAAATTCTGTTCCCGCGTTACACCTTCATGCGGCCACTTTACATAATCGCCATAATCATGATTGCCCAAAGTAGAATATACGCCCATTGGCGCGGTTATCTTATTAAAAACATTCATGTAATTTTCCATTTCGGTAGCCCTGTCATTTACAAGGTCGCCGCTGAAAATAATGATATCCGCATTTTGTTCCATAATCTTTTTCACACCGTCTTCTACTGCCTTTTTATCCATAAAACTTCCTGAATGAACATCACTGAAATGAACAATTTTTAACCCGTTGAAAGCTGCTGGCAAATTATCAAAAGGGAGCTTTATGTGTTTTACACGATAATTATATTTATTAGTGAACCCATAAATCAGGCTACCGAATAAAGTAGTTCCGGCTGCCAAACCAATCCAGTTCAGAAATACAGACCTGGGAATATTATCACCTTCAATTTGCGCGACATCTGTATTTTTTGTAAATATTTTTTGCGCAATCCATTGTACAATGCGCCTTACATCATCTACCATGAAAAATACGGAAGAAACAATTTGTGCAAAAACAAAAGCCAGGATAGTAGCAAAGAGATAAGTTCTTACTTTTTTTGTCATGAAGGTGGTGTCTGTAAAAATAAATAACACCAACCCGGCAATCGCCAGCAAAGCGATCAGCCAGTAAAGAACATAAATAATGGTTTGTGTATTTCCGGCGGCTAAACGGCTTACAGATTGTAAAGCTGAAAAAACATAAAAATCCAAGAGGATCATAACCGAGATTATGATAATAGTTCCCAGGGGTGTGCGCATATTTTAAAAAGTTTTCATAAGATTTAATAAACAATAAATTCATCCAGTTGGTGATTGATGGCTTTCATCGTTTCTTCGTTGAAATGGCCTTCGTTGTCCAGCACTTTATCGATAACCGAAATCGGTAATTTATTATAAAAAACATTCATTTTCATAAAATGTAAGGTATCGGAAAGATGATCCATACCACGAATATTTCCTGCTCTTCCCGTAGCCACACCGGTTAATAGGGCCTTCTTATAGTTCCAAACATTTTTAATATCGCTGTTATCAATAAACGCTTTTAAAACGCCCGGGTAAGAACCATTGTATTCAGGAATGATAAAAATAAATTTTTGAGTAGGTATAAGAATTTCAGCTTCAGCCTTTTTAATTGCCTCATTGCGGTTGAGTACATCGAGGTCTTGTAAAGAAAAAAGTTTTGCATCAATATTTTTATTTTTTAATATCCTTTGATATTCCCTCGCCGCCTTTTCAGTGTGGCTTCCACTGCGGTTAGTGCCACTTATGATCGTGTACATAGTATAAAATTAATTGCTTTTACCCTTACTCATTTGCAGAAATAACAAATTGTTAGAAGTTAGGGGATTAATAAATGCTTTTTCAATTGCATAATATGCGAGAATATTATGCCTAATAATTAAATTTGCCAATATGGCTTATTAATTCTGAATTAAAAAGAAGTTCTTTGCCAAAAAGCAGGAAAGAGCAACCTTGTTGTCACTTTTGAAATCACTTCAACAGTAAATCAATAAATAAGTTAGATTTTTATTCAGGTATAAGTAAAGGAAAGTTAACCGAAAAGGAATTATGGGAAAAATTATAGGAATTGCCAATCAAAAAGGAGGCGTAGGTAAAACCACCACTGCCATCAATCTTGCCGCAAGCCTTGCTGTGCTCGAGTTTAAAACATTACTGGTAGATGCAGATCCGCAGGCAAACAGTACCACCGGCGTGGGTTTCGATCTGCATAATGTAACTACAGGTTTGTATGATTGCATGGTAAATGAAACGCCCGCAAAAGATGTGATTTTAAAAACAGAAATCCCATACCTCGACCTGATGCCTTCGCACATTGACCTGGTGGGTGCAGAAATTGAAATGATCAATTATCCAGATCGCGAAAGTGTTTTAAAAAATGTTTTAAAGCCTCTTAAAGATCAATACGACTTTATCATTATCGATTGTTCGCCATCACTGGGATTAATAACTGTAAATGCTTTGGTGGCAGCAGATAGCGTCGTGGTTCCGGTTCAGGCAGAATTTTTTGCTTTGGAAGGATTGGGAAAATTGTTAAACACGATTAAAATTGTTCAAAACAGATTAAACACTGAATTACAAATCGAAGGGCTTTTAATGACAATGTATGATGGAAGATTGCGGTTGTGCAACCAGGTGGTAAACGAAGTAAGGCATCATTTTGATGAAATGGTTTTTAACAGCGTCATTCACCGCAATACCAGGTTAAGTGAAGCGCCGAGTTTTGGCAAACCAGCTATTTTGTATGATGCAGACAGTAAAGGCGCCATCAATTATTTGAATCTGGCAAAAGAAGTGCTGCAAAAAAATAATATGACAAGGATGAACCAGTCTGATAAAATATTGGAACATCCATAAAAATTTCGAAATAAAATATCCTTATAAATGAAAAGTACAACCAATAGAAAAGAGGCATTAGGAAAAGGTATCCGGTCACTTTTACAAAATATTGATACAGATCTTTCGGTAACGGAAAAAAGCCTGATAAAAGATTCTTCAGATAAATCAAACGTTGCAAAGGCAAGAATTCCATTGACCCAGATCGAGGCCAATCCTGAGCAACCGAGGCATGATTTTGACGAAAATGCGTTAAGTGAGTTGGCGGCTTCAGTTAAGCTTCACGATATTATCCAGCCAATAACAGTAACGAGAGCCGCTAATGGAAAATACAGGATCATTGCGGGAGAAAGAAGGTTTCGCGCTGCAAAAATTGCCGGCCTTTCGGATATCCCGGTTTATATACGAGATATAAAAGATTCAAAAATCCTGGAACTGGCCCTGCTCGAAAATCTTCAGCGCGAAGACCTGAATGCCATCGAAATAGCGCTTAGTTATAAGCAATTAATGGATGAATTGGATTACACACAGGACCAACTGGCAGAGCGAATGGGAAAGGAAAGAAGCACGGTAACCAATTATATCCGCCTATTAAAATTACCACCCGATATACAGGCAGCAGTCCGAAACGGCAGCATCAGCATGGGCCATGCAAGAGCGCTCATCAATGTAGATGTAGTAGATAAACAATTGTATATTTTTAATGAAATCAAAAGCAAAGAACTTTCAGTACGTCAAACAGAAGAACTGGTGAGGCGGATATACACTCCTAAAACCGCTGTTAATAATTCGGTAAAAAGCACCTTACCTCCTTCATTGAAAAAAATTGAAGATAATTTAGCATCACACTTTAGCACAAAAGTGAAAATGACACACAGCAAAAAAGGAACCGGCAGCATTACTTTTGATTATTATTCAATCGAAGAATTAAGTTCACTTTTAGATAAGATGCAGGTTTCGGTAGATTAATTATGGCACGTTCAGGCATTTTTATCATCCTCTTTTTACTCCTTTTATCGCCGGGAACAACCATTTATGCGCAGCAAAATGGAGATACCCTTCATACAAACAGCCCGGATACTTTGACGGCCCTGACTGATACGTTCCACTTAAAAGAACAACTTAAAAAAAGTGACACGATCGTTGTAACCAGTTCGCCGGCCGGCTCATCAAAAAAAAATGTGTTGGCTCTTGATACCACTGTAAAATACAAGCCTAAAGTAGCCATGCTCCGGTCGGCCATTTTGCCGGGATGGGGACAATGGTACAATAAAAAATATTGGAAAATACCGATAATCTATGGAGCGCTTGGAGTTAGCGCCGGCGTGTTTTTTTATAATTTAAAAAACTATCGCCTGTTGAGACAGGCAGTAATTTTGCGCTCGGATACCATCCGGGCAAACGACTCCCTCATTGCTCCTCAGTTTATTCACTTATCAACGGCATCACTTCGGTTGTACCGGAATTCCGTACGGCAGGATATTGATTATTCAGTTTTGGCTTTTCTGATTCTTTGGGGGTTAAATGTGGTGGATGCTACGGTTGACGCCCATTTGAAGGCTTTTGATGTATCACCCAATATTACGATGAAAGTGCGCCCGAATCTTACAACAACCAATGCAGGTATTTCGCTGGTTTTTTCTTTAAAAGATAAAAACTCAAAGCCTTTATTACCCCTTCCTTAACTCTTAATTCTTAATTTTGCACTCTTAATTTTTTGATAATGAAAATAGCTTTATTAGGATATGGAAAAATGGGCCACGCAATTGAAGAAATCGCTGTACAAAGAGGCCATGAAATTGTTCTGAAAATAAATGATCAAAACCTGGAAGATCTTACCAAAGAAAATATTCGGAAAGCAGAGGTAGCCATTGAATTTACCAATCCTGATAGCGCAGTTCAAAACATTTTATTTTGTTTGAACGAAAATGTGGCATTGGTTTGTGGAACTACCGGTTGGCTGGAAAACTTAAAAACGGTTGAGGATAAATGCAAAGAAGTAAACGGAAGTTTTTTATACGCCAGCAATTTCAGTGTAGGCGTTAATATTTTTTTTGAATTAAATAAAAAACTGGCAACGCTTTTAAAGCCTCATCCTTCTTATAACGTATCGATCGAAGAAATTCATCACACGCAAAAAAAAGATGCACCCAGCGGAACAGCAATAACGCTGGCAGAAGAAATCATAGAAGTATCAGGCAAAAAAAATAAATGGATCAATAGTGAAAGTAAACATGAAAATGAACTTCCCATTATCAGCAAAAGAATAGATGAAGTACCAGGAACTCATTCTGTAAAATATACTTCTGCCATTGATGACATTGAAATCATTCATACGGCCCATAATCGTAAAGGGTTTGCCGAAGGTGCTGTTTTAGCTGCAGAATTTATTGCCGATAAAAAAGGAATCTTTTCGATGAAAGATGTTTTGAATTTTTAGATAAAATAAAAATCCGGTTTATTTGTTGGTTCACTATCTCCAGCTTATTTAAAAAGCTTCCTAAACCGGAAGCTTTTTAAATTTTAGTTGCTTTTTGAATTAAAAATCGTAAGCAAGCCGAATGCCTATAGTACCAATGGTTACACTGTTTTTACTAAAAGCCAGGTACTTGACAGAACCATCAAAATGAGGGCTGAAATAGTAGCCAATACTTGGGGCATAAGCAAATGCACCGCCACCTCCTTTTGCGGTTGAAATACCATAACCCAATTGTGCATGGCCATAGGCTTTTTCTCCAAAATTAAATTTTACACCTCCCAGCAATGGAATAAATCCTGAGTTACCACCGCCATATTTAGATTTTACAGAAAAATCTTCGTAGCCGGCGCTGGCGGTAATTTGTGTGGTAGACGCTACCGGAAAGCCGGCTTGCAGGTCAACACCCCACGCCAAAGAATAAATGGATGGGGATGAAGTGGGTGCACCAATGTTTACAGCAATACTTAAATTAGTTGGTTTTGCCTCATCCTTGTCTTGTGCTTTTGCAGCCATTGTTGAAAAGGCAACAACAGCAAACATCAAAATTAATTTTTTCATTTTTTGAAGTTTTATGTTACAAATAGTTTTTATCGTGATTTTCAAATAATTAAAAATCACAGTACAAATATCAATAATATTTTGATTTCGTTCAGCTATTTCTTATTCTGTTAAAAATTTTCCCCTTTTTAAATTTTCAACCATATCGGTAGTAAGAGCGGCCAGGTTATATTTAGGTTTCCAGCCCCAGTCATGCCGTGCAACAGTATCATCGATGCTTTGCGGCCAGCTTTTGGCAATTTGCTGCCGGTAATCGGGTTCGTAAGAGATAGTAAAATCAGGAAGATGTTTTTTAATTTCAGCAGCAATTTCTTTTGGTGAAAAACTAACCCCGGAAATATTGTAAGAAGTACGGATTGAAATTTTTTCAACCGGTGCTTCCATTAGTTCGATCGTAGCCCTTATAGCATCAGGCATATACATCATGGGCAAATACGTGTCTTCTGTTAAAAAACAGGTGTAATGATTTTCTTCTATCGCCTCATGAAAAATTTCTACCGCATAATCAGTGGTGCCGCCACCGGGTTCACTTTTATAACTTATAAGCCCGGGATAGCGCAAACTCCGCACATCTATCTCAAAACGTTGGTTAAAGTAGTTGCACCAAAACTCTCCCGCAAATTTGCTGATACCATAAACCGTAATTGGTTCGATCACCGTTTGTTGAGGACAATTTATTTTTGGAGAAGTAGGACCAAAAACTGCGATGCTGCTTGGCCAGTACACCTTATGAACATTTTCATCTTTGGCAATTTCCAGCACATTCAACAAACTGGTCATATTAAGGCTCCAGGCAAGGTTTGGATTTTTTTCGCCGGTAGCCGAAAGAATAGCCGCTAATAAATAGATCTGTGTAATATTTTGGCGGATCACCTGTACGTGCAACATTTCTTTATTCATCACATCAAGGCTTACATAAGGACCGGTGCCTTTTAATAAATCATTTTCAGCACGCAAATCAGAAGCGATCACATTGGCGCCTCCATAAATTTTACGAAGTTCCAAAGTAAGTTCAACACCAATTTGCCCGCAGGCACCAATAACCAAAATCTTTTCTTTGATCATATTATAATTTTAAGACAAAATAAATTCCAAAAAAACAATGTGCAAAATTGAAGCAGTAAACGAATAAATAACAAAGATTTTTATTTTCAATTTTTCCGTCTACTAACTGATGATCTTTCCATCTTTCATGTGAAGAAGCCGGTCGCTAAGCTGTGCCAGTTCTTCATTATGCGTAACAATCAGGAAAGTCTGCTGAAAACGGTTCCGCAGGTTAATAAATAAATTATGCAATTCTTTTGCGTTAGCCGAATCCAGGTTTCCTGTTGGCTCGTCCGCCATCAACACAGAGGGATTATTGATAAGCGCACGGGCCACCGCCACGCGTTGCTGTTCTCCACCAGAAAGCTCTCCGGGCTTGTGTTCGCCACGATCTTTAAGGTTCAATAATTCCAGTAATTCTGCGGCTCTTTTTTCTACTTCTTTATTTTTCTTCCCGGCAATCCATGCAGGGATGCAAATATTTTCAACTGCAGAAAATTCAGGAAGCAAATGATGGAACTGGAATACAAAGCCGATATGTTCATTTCTGAAAGCAGCCAGTTTTTTGCCCTTTAACTGGCTCACCTTCACATTGTCAATGATCATCTCTCCTTTATCAGCCAGGTCAAGCGTACCCAGGATATGTAGCAAAGTACTTTTCCCGGCGCCGGATGAGCCTGCAATGCTTACGATCTCCCCTTTTGAAATTTCTATGTCTACTCCTTTCAAAACCTCTAAAGAGCCATAATTTTTATGAATATTGGTTGCTTTTAACATAATTAAATGTAAGTGTAAAATTGAAACTGAAAAATTAAAAAAAAATAACCTGAACTCACGCAATATAAAGGTGCAAAATCCGTAATCTACTGACAAATGGCTTGTTAAAAAACAATATTTGGTTTTCTAAATATAACTTTTACATTTGCGGAAAATTAGAAAGCTCATTTTTAGTTTTATAACGAAAAATAAAAGATAAAATAACATGTTTTGGACATTAGAACTTGCCTCACACCTCGAAGAAGCACCGTGGCCTGCAACCAAAGATGAATTGATTGATTATGCAATTCGTAGCGGCGCCCCGTTGGAAGTGGTTGAAAATTTACAGGAACTTGAAGACGAAGGCGGCGATATATACGAAAGTCTTGAAGACATCTGGCCGGATTATCCCAGCCAGGAAGATTTCTTTTTTAATGAAGATGAATATTAAGAAATTAAGTTTAGATGGTTTAGAATGTTTAGAGAGTTTAGATGATTTAGATTAAGATCACCGTTATTTACTAATATAAAAGACCGCTCCGAAATAGAGCGGTTTTTTTATTAGTAACTCAAAGCAAATAAAATGATTGACTATTTTTCCATTTGTTCTATTACATCATGTGTTACCCCTGTAGAAGAAAAACCTCCGTCGTGAAAAAGGTTTTGCATGGTAACATATTTCGTAAGATCACTAAAAAGTGTCACTACATATTTCGCGCAATCTTCACCGGTAGCATTTCCTAAAGGACTCATTTTTTCAGCATAATTGATAAACCCATCAAAACCTTTAACGCCACTTCCGGCGGTGGTTCTGGTAGGAGATTGAGAAACCGTATTTACCCTTACTTTATTTTTTAATGCATAATGATAACCAAAGCTACGCGCAATACTTTCCAATAAAGCTTTCGCATCGGCCATTTCACTATAATCAGGAAACACACGCTGAGCCGCTATGTAGGTGAGCGCTACCACACTTCCCCATTCATTTAATGCATCCATTTTATAACAAGTTGCCAATAAACGGTGTAAGCTTGTTGCGGAAATATCCAAAGTCTTTTGATTAAAACCGTAATCAATTTCAGTATAAGGTTTCCCTTTCCTCATGTTCATACTCATACCAACCGAATGTAAAATAAAATCAAAACTTCCTCCAAAATGTTCTTTTGATTTGGTAATTAAATTCAACATATCATCATTGCTGGTAACATCGCATGGAATAACCGGTGCCTCAATTTTTTCGGCCAACTTGTTGATCTCTCCCATCCGCATGGCTATTGGCGCATTGGTAAGAATAATTTGAGCACCTTCTTCATGGCACTCTAATGCGGTTTTCCACGCTATCGATCTTTCATCAAGCGCTCCGAAAATAATTCCCTTTTTTCCTTTCAGTAAATTGTACGACATAGTTTTGTTTTTTACAAAGTAAGAATTCTTCTTTTATTGTTCTATAGTTAAACCATTTATTATAAATCCATTCCTGTCAAAAAGTTCTTTTTAGTAAAGAAATAAAAAATTAATTTCCTCATTTTCGCATTTTCTTATTTTCACATTTTCACATTTCCTCATTTTCACATTTTCACATTTCAAACTGTCCCTCCTTCATTAGCACATTAGCTAATCAGCTAATTAGCAAATTAATTAGACATCATCTCCCTGGCATTCTCAAAAGCAGCAGCCGTAGGCTTTTTACCACTCAACATGGTGGCAATAGCTGTTATTCTTTCATCAGGATTTAATGTTTTTATTGCCGTGATAATTTTATCTTCTTTTATTTCTTTATATACAAAAAAATGGGTGTCAGCCTTTGCAGCTATTTGCGGTTGATGCGTAATCGAAATTACCTGGTGAGCCGATGAGAGCTCTTTTATAATAATACTTACCTGTCGTGCTGCTTCACCGCTTATGCCTGAATCTATTTCATCAAAAATCAATGTGGGAAGTTGTACGCTTTTTGCAACCAACGATTTTATGATGAGCATTAAACGGCTTAATTCACCGCCACTGGCCACTTTGCGCACCGGTTCAAACTGGCGGTTCCCCGAGGAAAGGTTGGCATTAAACAAAAATTCAATTTTATTATTGCCAAAAGAATTCAACGTTTCTTCCTCATTTATTTCAACCTTGATCTTTGCATTAGGCATACCTACCTGTGATAAAAGTTGATTCACTTTTTCTTCAAATGGTGAAATTTCTTTTTGCCTTTTACCGGAAATTGTGTGCGCTTTTTTCAACGCCTCATCAAAATATTCTTTCGATAGTTTTTCCTTTTTGGCAATCGCATCCGTAAGATTCGTCACTTTTTCCAATTCCGCTTCAAGCTTATCTTTTATGTTAATTAATTCAGCGGTTGTGTTTACATTGTGTTTTTTTAAAAGACTGTAACCTACAGCCATCCTGTCATTCAGCTGGTTGATCTTTTCTTCATCATAATTCACTTTGCTGTTAATTGAATCGATTTCAAAAGCAATATCTTTCAATTCAATTTGCACAGAACTCAACCTGTCATTTAATGATTGTATTTCAGGATATACTTTCTGAAGGCCTTGCAATTTCTGGTTGACTGCTTTGATTTGCTGAACCAATGGCTGTTCACTTTCTTCCATCTGGAAATAAATTTCCGATAAAGTGGATTTTATAATTTCAGCATGGCTCATTAATTTAATTGCGGCATCAATATCTTCGATTTCACTTTCACCAAAATTCGCCTCGCACAATTCATCAAATAAAAACTGGTTGTAATCCAATTCTTTGTTGGCAGCCAACTGCTCTTCTTTTAATTTTTCCAGTTCTTCTAACTCCTTTTTGTATTTTTTAAACAAAACCTGGTATTCTTCAAGCAATTTTCCATTGCCAGCCAGCGCATCAATTACTTCACGCTGAAAATCATTATTGTTCAATTCGAGGGTATCAAATTGCTGGTGCAAATCTACGAGTAACTGTGATAATTGTTTGAGTTGAGTAAGTGTAACAGGCGTATCATTGATAAAAGCACGCGATTTGCCGTTTGCAGAAATCTCGCGCCTGATCAACATTTCGGATTCACCATCCAAATCGTTTTTTAATAAAAACTCTTTTACGGCCGGATAATTGGTCTTAAAAATGGCTTCAATAAAACACTTTTTATCTTTATCAAGAAGCACAGAGGTATCAGCCCTTTCACCCAAAATCAAACCAAGCGCTCCCATGAGAATACTTTTCCCGGCACCTGTTTCCCCGGTAATAATACTGAGATGGTTGGAGAAGCTGATCTCAAGCGAATCAATAATAGCGTAATTATGTATGAGTAATTGCTGCAGCATAAAAAGGCAAATTACAATATTCTCTTGTTTTTCCCGATTTGCAGTTCTCAAATTTTTATAACCGAAGGTTTTTATACAGAAAAATAAAAAAAGAGAAGGTTTTAAAAATGTAAAAAGAAACCGCTGAAGATTGGGTAAACGAAAACTTTCTCCATCTCTTCCCTACCGAATAAAAAGAGGCTGCCCCGCATTTGAGACAGCCTCTTTTTTCTTATTGTAAATCTCTTTATTTCACTTCTACAGAACTTTCAAGATCATCATCTACCAAAATACGCCCGCAGTTTTCGCAAACAATGATTTTCTTACGTTGCTTTACTTCACTTTGCTTTTGAGGTGGAATGGCATTGAAACAACCGCCACAGGAATCTCTTTCAACCGGAACAACAGCAAGGCCGTTGCGATAATTATTACGAATCCTGTCGTAACTGGCAAGCAACCTTTCGTCAACAGCGCTTCTTGCCGCTTCCTGTAATTTCCTGTAATGTTTTTCTTCTTTATCCGTTTCTTCAATAATTTTTTCCAACTCGCTTTTCTTTCCCTTCAGGTTATTTTCTTTCACACTGATGGCTTTTTTAGCCAATTCAAGTTGCTTTGCTTTTTCTGCAAGTTCTTCTGTAGCATCTTTAATATGCTTTTCTGCAAGTTTTACTTCCAGGGTTTGCATTTCAATTTCTTTATTGATCGCTTCAAACTCCCGGTTATTTTTAACATTATCACTTTGCTTCTCATATTTTTTGATAAGCTCCTGTGATTCTTTGATAGCAGTTTTTTTATCTTCAATAAACTGCTGCATTCCGTTTATTTCTTCCTCAATCCTGTTCTGGCGGGCATTTAAGCCAGTAATTTCATCTTCAAGATCGCTGACTTCAATCGGCAATTCGCCTTTTAAAATTTCAATACCATCTAATTTGCTGTCAACTTTTTGGAGCTTTATAAGCGATGCTAATTTTTCTTCTACAGAATAATCTTTAACCTGTGCCATACTTTATATGATAATTTTTAATTTTTAACGGCCTTCTACTTCCTGCTCAGATAAAATAATTTACAGGATTGGTATTAATTTCCGTTTTTAGGACGGCAAAGTTACTGAATTTTTTCTGCAAAAAATCAGTTAAAAGTTCTATCGTAAACTGCTCGCTTTCATAGTGCCCGATATCAACAAAAAATATCCGGTTATCGGCGTCAAAAAATTCATGATATTTAACATCACCGGTAATGTAAACATCTGCTGATGCTGCAATTGCAGCCGGTAAAAGGAAACTACCCGCGCCTCCGCAAACTGCAATTTTGCTAATGGGTTTATCTAAAAAAGGAGTATGTTTAATTACGGTAAGATTGAAAGCTGATTTCAGGATGGCCAATAATTCATTTTCAGAAACCGGATCGGGCAATTCGCCGGTAAGCCCGCTGCCCACATTATCCTGCGTATTTTTAAGCGACTGAACATAATAAGCCACTTCTTCATAAGGATGCGATTCCTTCAAAGCGCGGATAACTTTTGGCACAAGAAAGGAAGGAAAAACCACTTCAATCCGCGTTTCATTTTCTGTATGCCGCTTGCCGATTTCACCTACATACGGATCACTGCCTTCGCCGGCCCTGAAGGTACCCGCGCCATCTACATTAAAGCTGCATTGATCATAATTGCCAACCGATCCGGCGCCTGCATCAAACAAAGCATTTCTTACTTTTTCGGAATTTTCCAGTGGTGCAAAAGTTACCAGCTTTTCAAGCGTTCCTTCCCTGGGCAAAAGGGTTTTGCAATTTTGAAGTTGCAACTTTTCCGCGATCTTTTGATTCACACCTTCCAAAACATTATCAAGATTAGTATGAATGGCGTATACAGCGATATTATTTCTTATAGCAGCAATAACCGTTCGCTCCACATAATTTTTCCCGTTCAGTTTTTTTAATCCCCTGAAAATTATGGGATGATGCGCCACGATCAAATTGCAATTTCTTCGCATCGCTTCTTCCACCACTTCTTCTGTTACATCCAATGAAGAAAGGATGCCGGTGCATTTAGTTTCGCTATTGCCGATGATCAGGCCGGCGTTATCATAACTCTCCTGAAAGCTAAGAGGAGCAATGGTTTCGAGAAAATCAATGATCTCTTTTATTTTCATTTAATTTTTTAAAAGTTTTTCTAAGCTACATAAAATGAACTTAAAGGTAATTGTAAAAGAAGACTTATTTGGGAGATGTAAAATAAAAATCAGGCTTATTTATTTGTTTGCTGCAACTCAACAAATATCGAATATCGAACAAGGAATATAAAATGAGGAATGAGCAACTCTAAACTTTCAACGCTAAACTATCTAAACCTTCTAAACGATACCCTAAAATCTCGGGCATCTTACCGCATTGCTGGAAGAATTATCCCTGTCAAGGAATTTTTGATAAGAAAGTGAAAGTTCAAAACCTCCACGCGATTGACTGGAAGTTTTGAGTGTGGAAATATTTACGTCGTAGCTTAAGGCAAAGGTTAACGGCTTTAGCTCCATTTTTACCATTGGTATAAAAGCATCGTTCCATCTTAAAAAACCTCCGCCCGAAATAACATATTGCGGGTCATCAGGATAGGCGTCTAATTTTAAACTGTATAACATTCCGCCAATCACTTCTGAATAAGCGCCCTGGGTAGAATAATCTGCATAAAAAGTCATGTAAGCATA
>DAHXOZ010000075.1 GCA_027364635.1 bacterium
TTATTGTGTAGGCCTTGAAATTAATGCCAATCATTTAAGAAGTGTATCCGAAGGAATTGTAACTGCAACAGCATCTCCTCTGCATTTAGGAAAATCAACCCACGTTTGGGATATTAAAATTCACGACCAGGAACAAAAATTATTTTGTGTCAGCAGGTTGACGGTAGCCATTCTACCGATAAGGAAATAAAAACAGTTTTTTTGTTTGTTTACTAGATTCAAAAAGTATACAGGCAATAACTATAGAAAGCTTATTCCTGATTTACTTACTATTTTTGTTCATTAAATTAAATACTAAAAGATAAAGAAAGATGATTGATGAAAAAGTGATTGATGAAAATGACTATTTTAAAGCCGTAATTTTTGACATGGATGGAACGTTGATCGACAGTGTTAATGCGGATTTTTTAGCTTGGCAGAAAGTATTTGAAGATTATGATAAATCGCTCACTTTCCAGGATTATATGCCTTTGCTTGGAATGAGGAGTTTAAGTGTTGTAGAAAGATTTTTTAAACCCGAAAATGAGGAAGAGCAAAAGAAAGTTTTGACAAAAAAATCAATATATTTTCGTGAAATTATTGATGACAATGGAATTGATTTGATTCCTTTTGCACATGATTTTATAAGGCATCTGAAAGAACATAAAGTTCCTTTGGCTCTTGCTACCAGCTCGCGGCAGGCAAAGATGAAAATGGTAATGGAGAAAGTAGGTTTGTTCTCTTACTTTGATGTAATTGTAACCGCTGAAGATGTTACAAACGGCAAGCCTTCTCCTGATATTTTTTTGAAAGCGGCTTCAATGCTTGATGTGGCTCCGGAAGATTGCATAGTATTTGAAGATACTGCAAATGGGATAAGGGCAGCCAAAAGTGCGTCAATGAAATGCGTTGCTTTGAATTCAAATGATACTATTGATCTATTGAATGAAGCAGATGTAATAATAGAAAGTTTTAAAGATCTTGATTTTATGGAGCTGTGTTATCGGTTACAAAAAGTATCTGTTTAAGAATAATAACAGCTAATAGTAAACAAACAAATAAACCGAATTCATATTTTGAATGGCAGTAAAAGTCTTGAAACCAAAAACCATCCTCATTTTTGAAGATGGTTTTTGGTTTTTACTTTTTTTGAAATTATATTCCGGTAATGATCTTGCTTGTCGGTTTTGCTTCCATCATTTCTATACTTCTGTTTATAAAATCAGTTAGCTCATTTCCTTTCAATAATCCTTGTGAAAGTAACGCAAGATCACTTAAACTTTTTACCATTTTTTCCTGTTGGTCTTGATTATTTTCTTCAAGAATTTTTTGAAATACCGGATGATTTCCGTTTACTGTTAAAGTAACTTCTTCAGGCATATTTCCATAAAAGCTTCCCAGTCCACCACCGCCGTTTATCGCCATATCTTTCATTCTTCTCATAAACTCAGGACGGGTCGCAATTACCGGAGCAGATTCTTTTGACAAGCCTTTTATTTCAACGGTTGTATGCAGATCAGGAATTTCTATTTTGAATAATTCCTTAAGTTTTTCCTGTTCATCTTTGCTTAAAACACTTTCTGTACTTTCATTTTTGTCAATCAGGTTTTCGGTAATATCTGCATCCACTCTTACAAACTGAACATCGTTCCACTTCATTTCCATATTGTTTATAAATGCAGCATCTACCAATGTTTCAAGCTTCACAACCACATATTCTTTTTGTTGAGCAGCCTTTATAAAGCTATTTTGTTGAACCGGATCAGTGGTATATAAAATTACTAACTTACCCTCTTTATTTTTTTGGAGATTTTCTGTTGCCGCGCGATATTCTTCAAGGGTGTAAAACTTGTCGCCCTTGGCGTCTTCCAACAAATTAAACTTGTTGGCTTTGTCCAAAAATTTATCATCAGTGATCATTCCGTATTTCACAAAAAGGCCGAGGCTTTCCCATTTTTCTTCAAAAGATTTTCTGTCTTCTTTAAAAAGTTCCTCTAATTTATCAGCCACTTTTCTTGTAATGTAAGAACCAATTTTCTTAACATTCGGATCGCCCTGCAAATAACTTCTGCTAACGTTTAGCGGAATATCAGGACTATCGATTACACCGTGCAGCAACATCAAAAATTCAGGAACAATATCTTTTACTTCGTCAGTAACATATACCTGGTTGCTGTATAATTGAATTTTGTCTTTCTGAACTTCGAAACTGGTTTTTACTTTCGGGAAATAAAGAATTCCGGTAAGATTAAACGGGTAATCAACATTCAGATGAATCCAGAATAACGGAGGCTCGCCAAAGGGATATAATTCTTTATAAAAATCCTGGTAATCTTTGTCGGTGAGGTCTGCCGGTTTTTTTGTCCATGCAGGAGTTGGATTATTGATTTGTTTGTCTTCGAAGAAAATAGGAACCGGTAAAAAACGGCAGAATTTTTCAAGCATGTGGCGAATCCTGTCGGGCTCCAGAAATTCTTTGCTTTCTTCATTGATAAACATAACTACATCAGTTCCACGATCTTTCTTTTTAGCCTTTTCAAAAGAATATTCAGGGCTTCCGTCACATTCCCATTTTACCGGAACTGAATCTTCTTTGTAGCTTTTGGAAATAATCTCTACTTTATCACTCACCATAAAAGAAGAATAAAATCCTAAACCAAAATGGCCAATGATGTTTGCTTCATTTTTGCCTTTATATTTTTCTAAAAATTCTTCTGCACCACTAAAGGCAACCTGGTTAATGTATTTATCCACTTCTTCTTCTGTCATTCCCACGCCTTTATCAGAAATGGTAAGCGTTTTTTTATCCTTATCAATCTTCACGTGGATATCCGTGTTGCCGATATCACCTTTTACTTCGCCGTTTGATGCTAACGTTTTTAACTTCTGCGTAGCATCCACTGCGTTACTCACCAACTCACGAATAAAAATTTCATGGTCACTGTAAAGGAATTTCTTAATGATCGGGAAAATGTTTTCTGTCTGAACTCTTATATTTCCTTTTTGCATACGAATTTTTTAATGTTATTTTTTACAAAACGAATGCCATTCATTTTTTTCTGACATGATGACATCAAATAATCAATTTACAAAAATCAAGTTTTCATCAATTGCAAACCCGATCGGTTCAATAGAAAAAAGTGTAAAATAAAAATCATCATTTTTTCTTTGTTGACTTTAAAAAGTAGTAAATCAAAAAAGCCCTGCAATTGGGCAGAGCTTTTAGAAATATCTGTTAAAAAAGAATTTAATAATTGGTCAGTTTCATTTCAACTCTTCTGTTCTTTGCGGGCTCATTTTTCCAAAATGGGTAATATCACCATTCGTAAATGCTGATCGTAAGGATGAAGATTCAATATAGGCAGGAGAAGTAAAATCTGCAAAACCAAAATTAAAACCAAAGCCATTTTGCTTTACAGGGGGAGCAGGGGTTTACGCCTTGGAAACAAAAGCTAAACAAACCATAGAAAGTGAAATAAATAATTTTTTCATACTTAAATATTTAGTTGTAAAATAATTAGTGCTGATTTGGTTATTAATAATATTTTAAAAGTACTTACAAATAATATTCCGATTTCAAAAAAGATGATGCCACTTAAATAAATATTTATTATTGCGGCTGTTTTTTGCAGCGACAAAATGATTCAGTTATATTTGCAAAACTTTTTTTAAAGGCTATAAGAAAAGGTATAATCATTTAAAACGGCCCCGTAGCTCAGTGGATAGAGCAACAGCCTTCTAAGCTGTGGGTCGAACGTTCGAGTCGTTCCGGGGTCACTGTTTTATTCTCTCAACATCATTATCCGTTCGGTTATTAAAACCAATACATTTTTTAAGAAATAAAATGGATATTCAAATCGAAGAAAGCTGGAAAAAAGAATTAAAAGAAGAATTTGAAAAAACTTACTTTCAACACATTATTACTTTTTTGAAAGCTGAAAAAGCTTCAGGAAAAATTATATACCCTCCAGGCCCCTTAATTTTTAATGCTTTTAAACAAACACCTTTTGAAAAAGTAAAAGTGGTGTTACTCGGGCAAGATCCTTATCATAATAAAGGGCAGGCGCATGGTTTAAGTTTTTCTGTACCTGCTGGTATTCCAAAACCTCCCTCTCTTGTAAATATTTTTAAAGAATTAAAAAATGACCTGGGTATAGAAATTCCCCAAAACGGGAATCTTGAAAAATGGGCAGCGCAAGGGGTTCTTCTTTTAAATGCTTCTTTGACGGTACGTGAAAATGAACCCGGAAGTCATGCGCGTATTGGGTGGTTGCAATTTACTGATCATGTAATAAAAAAAATTTCTGAAGAAAAAGAAGGGATTGTGTTTCTTCTTTGGGGAAAATTTGCACAAGAAAAGCAATCGCTGATTGATGAAACGAAACATTTTGTTTTAAAGGCCGCGCATCCCTCTCCTTATAGTGCTAACAATGGTTTTTTTGGATGTAAACATTTTTCCAGAACCAATGAATTATTGATGAAACAGTTCAAGTCCCCCATTGACTGGAAAATTTAAAGCAGTAAATCAACAAATTTTGAAGAATTTTATTTTTAAAATTTTAGCAGCTTGGGCACTGATTGTTTTTGTAATCACCTTAGTGCCTGTTGTTTTGCTGATGTGGATTATTGGCTTATATAATGAACCAAAACGAACCCGGTATTTCAGAGAGATATCTAAAGCCTGGATGCGTATTTTTTTCTTTCTTACAGGATGCAATTTAAAGGTTAAGGGTAAAGAAAATTTTGTAGCAGGAGAAAGATACATCATAACATGCAACCATAATTCATTGATGGATGTACCTGTGGCTACGCCATTTATCCCTGGCGCAAATAAAACTATTGCTAAGGCTGAAATGGCAAAAATTCCTTTATTTGGATTGATTTATAAAAGAGGCGCTGTATTGGTTGACAGAAAAGATAAAAAAAGCCGGCAGGATAGTTTTAAAAAAATGAAAAAAGTGTTGGCCTTGGGAATGCATATGTGCATTTATCCTGAAGGAACAAGAAATAAAACAGATTTGCCTTTAAAAGAATTCCATGACGGAGCATTTAGATTGGCGATAGAAACTTCAACCTCAATCATTCCTGCTCTAATTTTTAATACCAAAAAAGTCCTTCCTCCGGGGAAATCTTTTTATTTCCGTCCTGCTAAAATGGAAATACATTTTTTGCGGCCGGTAAAAGTAGAAAAGGGAGATAATTATGAATTATTGAAAGAAAAAATTCACAGGATAATGAGTGATTATTATAGGCAACATCAAAATAGTAAAAGCTAAAGGAACATAGATATTATTCAATCATTTTATTCCTCATTCCATACATCAGTAAACCGCCGATTGTTTTAGCACCCACCTTGTTTTTCATGTTTTGGCGAATGGTTTCTATGGTTCGTGGACTCAAAAAAATGATTTTTGAAATTTCGTCTGTTGTTTTGTCTTCTCCCAAAAGTTGAAGAATTTTTAATTCCTTTTCATTAAAAGTAACCGGAACCTGGTTGCCATAATGCCTGCGGATATTTTTTTTCTGCAGTAATTTACCCATTACTGCCTTGTTTACCAATTGATTGAAGTAAAACTCCTCATTCATGCAGGTAAGAATTGCTTCGTAAATTTCGTCAGGATCTGTTGTTTTGGTCAGATAAGCATTCGCGCCCATTTCCATCATTTTGCTGATCATTTGTTGATCATCATACATAGAGAGGACAATAATCTTGAGATCTTCATATTCCTTGCGAAGCATTTCAATTGCATTAATTCCATCAATTTCAGGCATTCTGATGTCCATCAACAATAAATCCGGTTTCTTAATAGTCATTTTGTGCATCAGATCTTTACCGTCTTCTGCCTCCCAAATCATCTTGAGGTCTTCTTTGGGGTTAAGGGCCATTTTTATTCCGTCTCTAAAGATCTTGTGGTCATCTGCAATTGCAATTTTAATAATGGTAGATAGTGACATTAGGATATAATCTTAGGGATAGTGTAAATATAGTTAGATTAACGAATAGTTTGTAAGTATATTACTTGTTTTACGATTTAAATTTTAAATTTTTGGGAAAAGCTACTATCGTAAAATTACGTATTTCTATTTAGTAGATTTTCTTTTTTATTTTTGCGGATTTTCGTTGAACCCGTATTTTTGCGACCTTTAAAAAAGCGAAAAGATGCTATCTCCCGCTAAGAACTGTTCACTTAATTTTGAATTATCGATTGGCACTAGTCTTGCTAATAAGATTCCAATAGTAGCTGTTTTAATAGCAGGTAAAAATATCCAAAAAACAAAAAAATAATCTTAAAACCTTATTATTTATAAGATTGATGCCGGTTAACTACTTCCCCTTTTTTCTCCCAAATCTTAAATCCAGGCATAAATTTCTGCCTTGTATTTTTTGTTTCAATTTTTAAAACTTAGTATTGTTACGATAGTAAAAAAACTATTTTTATCATAGTAAATTTACTATATTTACATCGTACAATTACCCTTTTTTTTAACGTTAATTTACGTTTATTTTTTGCTGAAATGCTCATCAGTAGCATGTTTTAGCGAAAATACGTTAATTGAATTATAAAATAACCGGTTGCTCATGAATTTTTTTTGAGTGAAGTTTAAAGTCTGATTACTCTTATAAACCGCTTTAAAAACAACAAAAAACTCACAATTATGACAAAAAATGCAATTGAAACCAAAAGCCTTGCACAAGTAGGCGCAGACATCGGCTTAGCAGAAGGAAAAAAACTAGTCCAAAACTTCAGAGAAGCTAATCCAAATGCAACACCTGGTTATTTTATTGGCCGTAATATAATCGACCAGATATTGAGCCAGCCAGGTTGTGTAGGAATTAATTTCCGCAAATGTCTTTCAGAAAACAACGAAGAACACTTAGTTTATACAGGTGTAGATGCAGAAGGAAAAGATATCCTTCAGTTTTCTGTAGTTACCAATACCGGTGATATTGAAAAATATGATGGTATAGTAGCTGACAAGATTATTATTGACTGGAGCCTTTTTTAGGTAATAAAAATCTAAACTATTTTTTTAAAAGGAATTCTTTTAGGTCTATGTAATAAAATTTGAAATATGGAGTTATATTTGAAGTAAATTTAACTGCATATTTTAAAAACAATTTTATATACCGGAATCTTTTCAACAACACTCCCTTTAGTGTTTTACTTGCTTTTCAAATTAAAGAGCAAGCAAAAATCGCTGAAGGTAGTGTTTTTTTATATCCTTTATTGCATCTTTAATGAAGGAATGAGTTATTATCTGCAAAGTATTCAAAGTGAAAAAACTGTATACTTGTTTTATACTTTTACTATTGTTGAATATTCATTTTTCTGTTACTTCATTTATTTAATTCTCCCTAAGTCGGGTATTAAAAAATCAATTCCTTTTATCTGGATTGGATTTATTGTGTTTGCATTGATAGATTCAGTTTTTATTAATAAGGATGTTGGCTTCGATTCCTTTACTTCAGGGATCGAATCAATTATCATTATTTTATTTTGTATCTATTATCTGTATACACAATTAAAGGGGGCCAATAATTTAATGATCTATTCAACTTTTAATTTTTGGGTGATCATTACTTTTCTTATTTATTTCTGTGGAACCTTTTTTCTTTATTTAATGACAGCGAGCATGCATCATAATGTTTCATTTCAGAAACAATATTTTATCATCAATATTGCCTTTAATATTTTAAAGAACATATTATTATGTATAGCCATGACCATGAAATTAAGCGATACAGTAAACCAACAAAAAAGTGTTATTCCTAAATCGGGTGACGAATTCTTTTTAAATCAAAAAATTTAATTACCAATCTGAATGTTTTTTTTACAAACTACTTTAGGTGTATCGAGTGTATTGATATTAGGCACGCTTGGTATGTTCTTTATGGCCATCACATTGGTCTCTATTGTAGTTTTCCATCAACGCAGGGTAATCAGGTTTAATAAACAAATTCAAAAAATGGAAGAAGAGAGGCAGCAAATGTTGCTTCGCGCATCTATTCAATTCCAGGAAGAAGAAAGGCAACGTATTGCTGCAGACCTGCACGATGATGCCGGGCCATTGTTAGCCACTGCAAGACTCTATTTAAATGAAAATCTCATTCACCAGGAGCCGGCATTACAACTTCAATCTATTTTTAGTGCTAAACAAATTATAGATGATAGTATTCAACTGATCAGGAATATTTCTCATAGCCTAATGCCTCCTACTTTAAAGAACTTTGGACTTGAGGCAGCCATCAAAGATCTTTTTGACAAAATAAATGGTTCTGGCGTAATTAATTCAAGTGCACGTTTTCATGATAATCGTCAACGCCTGAACGATGAACAGGAATTACTTGTATTTCGTATTCTGCAGGAATTAGTAACGAATATAATTAAACACAGTAGCGCAGGGTTTATCCATCTTACGCAAAATGCGCAGGGAAATCTTGTTTACTTTCGTATTCACCATGATGGTAAGGGTATCTTGCAACAGGATTTTGAAAAAATGGAACAGGGTTCTTCCGGCTTAGGTTTAAAAAATATACAGAGTAGAATAAGGGTTTTAAAAGGTAAAATTTATTTTGAAATAGATAATACACATACTTATTATAAGGTAACAATTGAAGTTCCGAGAGAGCCGGTTAAATAAAATTGTTGTATTTTATATTTTTTTCTATTATCTTTTGCCTCCAAGCTATTATATATGACCCCCGAAACCATCAAAGTAGCCATAGCAGATGACCATAAAATTTTCCGTAAGGGCGTAATTCTTTCCCTTAAAGTATACCATAATATCGATTTTATATTAGAGGCAGAGAATGGAGAGGAACTTATAAAAGGGATCGAAAAAGAAGAACCGGATATCGTTTTGATGGATTTAAAAATGCCGGTAAAAGACGGAATAGAAACTACAAAATACCTCAACAAGCATTATCCTAAAATCAGAATATTAATTCTTACAATGTATGAAGATGAAAGATTTGTAGGCCATTTGATGGATAGCGGTGCAAATGGCTATTTACTGAAGAGTACGGAGCCTGCAGAAATTAAGCAAGGTATTATGGATGTAATGAATACGGGCTTTTATTTAAATAATTTCGTAAACCGGGTGCTTATAAAAAAGAATTACGCAAAACAAAAATTCAATCCTAATTTGAATAGTGAGATCGTAATTAGTGAAAGAGAAAAAGAGGTGTTATCATTAGTTTGCATGGAATATACAGCACAGGAAATCGCCCAAAAGATGGAGATAAGCCCGAGAACAGTTGAAGCGATTAAAGATAGGTTGATGGAAAGATTTGGGGTAAAGAATTCAGTTGGACTCGTATTTTTTGCAATGAAGAATTCGTTGATCGATTAAATAACTCCACTATAATTTCATTTCAGGTATTTCGCCATCACAAATCAGATTTGCTTCAGTTTTGTTTTTTATTTCTTCTACAGAAATGCCGGGTGCTTTTTCCAACAATCTAAAACCTTTATCTGTTATTTCAAGTACTGCTAAATCAGTTACGATCTTTTTTACACAATTTATACCAGTTAAGGGAAGTTTACATTTTTTTAATAATTTAGATTCGCCTTTCGAATTGGTATGCATCATTGCAACAATTATATTTTTTGCACTGGCAACCAGATCCATCGCTCCCCCCATTCCTTTTACCAACTTGCCGGGAATTTTCCAACTGGCAATATCACCGTTTTCGCTAACTTCCATCGCTCCTAAAACTGTAAGATCTACTTTGCCGGCACGTATCATCCCAAAGCTTATAGCGCTGTCAAAAAAAGAAGAACCTGGTAGGGTAGTAATGGTTTGTTTTCCTGCGTTGATCAGGTCTGGATCCTCTTCTCCTTCTAGTGGGAATGGCCCCATTCCAAGCAATCCATTTTCTGACTGTAGCGTAACATTGATTCCCTCAGGAATATAATTGGCAACCAGTGTTGGTATTCCTATTCCGAGGTTTACATAAAAACCGTCTTTTAATTCTTTTGCAATCCTTTGAGCTATTTGATTTTTATCCAGCATATGTAAAAAAATTAATGATCTGATTACAAATTTGAAAATTATAAACGTTTTCTTACTGTTCTTTGTTCTATTCTTTTTTCATAGGAATTTCCTTTAAAAATTCGATGAACAAAAATTCCGGGAGTATGAATTTCATTAGGATCGAGCTCGCCTGCTTCAACTAATTCTTCAACTTCAGCTATTGTAACCTTTCCAGCCATTGCCATAAGCGGATTGAAATTTCTTGCTGTTCCTTTATAAATTAAATTTCCTGCAGTGTCACCTTTCCAGGCTTTTACTAATGCAAAGTCAGCTTCAAAAGCAAATTCCATTAAGTATTCTTTCCCTTTGAAAATGCGTGACTCTTTTCCTTCAGCTACCTCAGTACCAACTCCGGCAGGTGTATAAATTGCAGGTATTCCATACCCCGCTGCCATGCATCTTGTTGCTAATGTGCCCTGTGGTATTAATTCTACATCAAGTTCGCCATTTAATAATTGTCGTTCAAATTCTGCGTTTTCGCCAACATAAGAGGCAATCATTTTTTTAATCAGTTTTTTCTTTAATAATAAGCCTATTCCGAAATCATCAACTCCTGCATTATTGGAAATACAGATTAAATTATTTGCACCTTTTTTTTCTAATGCAGCAATACAATTTTCGGGAATGCCACATAACCCGAAACCTCCAAGCATCAGCGTATTACCTTCTGAGATATCAAATATCGCTTCATCAGCATTATTATAAACTTTCTTCATTTTAATTCGTTTTACATCGGATGGCCTAAAGCCTTTTCCTTTTCCTTCAATCTAAGTTCCGTTTCCCTTTGTTTTTGAGAATAAAGACTATCAAAGATAATCTTTAATAAATCGGGGTGCTTTACATACCAGTTATAACTTTTTACGAAATGAGCTGAATCTGTTTTATGGATTTCAAAAATTTTCTGTGATAGTAATTTAATTTCGACAGCCTGGTCTATCGAGCTATCTTTTAGAGAAGTTTCCTGGGCAAGGGTTTGCGCCCTCATTACATCCCACAATATACTTTTCATTTCTTTTGGCTTGATAATATAACCTGGAGCTTTATCCACAGAATAGCATGAAAAAAGAAAAACTGATATAAAAATGTAGGCTAATGTCTTAATCATTTTAACTGATCTTCATATTTTGTTGCTGATGAAACGTCAAGTCTTTTAAGATAGTCCAGCGCTTTTGCCTTGTCAGCCGGATTTGCTTTTGAAAAAATTTGAATTAATTCCTGTGTTTTTGACTGGAAGAAAAACTGAAGGATCATGGTATTGGGGTTTTGTGTATTAAAGGTATTCAGCATTGAAAGTACATTTAAAATATTGAGCCTTGCAGCGGCTTCCTGGTCATAAAGTTTATCCATCCCCATACGGTAATAATTATAAATCACATCATGGAAAATACTGTATTTACTATTCAGCAGGTTTTCTGCTAACCAATACCTGTTTCTGGTTCCATCAAAAGGTTTCCATCCGGAGATGTTTCTTCCTTCAGGGGCATTGTTAACTATATTCTGTGCTTTTTGAAAATAGATATTTCCTCCTCTTGGGGAAAATGAATCATAATCGAAACCAAGTATCATATCGATCCAGTAAGCAATTATAGCGGTAAGATTTGAAACCAAGGGATCTGTTCCAGAAACACGCGTTTCATTAAATTCCAGTTGTTGAAATTCCACATATTTAAAAGTTACATCATTATCCTGGTAATTGATTACGGGAGAAACGTAAGATGAATTAAAAACGGGTCTTCCTGATTGAATAGTTAGTGAGGCTTTGTACACATTGGGTTCTCCGGTGGATTCAAGGTTCAGAAGGAAATTACAATCTATTTTTTCATTCGCTCCATAAGTGTCATTACTCCATTTGCTATTATTTACAAAATCATTAAGGGCTGTTTGTAAAGTGGTAAATGTTTTTTTGTCAACACTGTTATTTACACGATTGCTTATTATATTCACTCTTGCGCGTAACTCCTGGGCGTGGGCTACAGTAATAAAAAGGCATAATAAAAAAAACAGGAATAATTTATTCATTTTTATATTGAATAATTGTATTTACAATATCCACCGCGACTTCTTTTTTGGTTTTGATGGGAAACTTATATTCTTTTTTATTCTTGTCAAAAATTGTAATCTTATTAGTATCCACCCCAAAACCTGCTCCTTTATCGTTGGTTGAATTTAAGATAATAAGATCAGCGTTTTTTTGAATTAATTTTCCTAATGCATTATCTTTCTCGTTATTTGTTTCTAGTGCAAAACCTACCAGGATTTGATCAGAAGATTTTCTTTTCCCTGCTTCAAAAAGAATGTCTTTTGTTTTCTTTAATTCAAGCGAAAATTCTTCTGACTTTTTTTTAATTTTTTGGGTACTCGTTGTTTTTGGAGAATAATCAGCTACCGCCGCAGCCATAATGATAAGGTCATAGGTTTGCAGACTTTTCATACAAGCTTTATACATTTCATCTGCAGAAATTATTTTCTTTACTTTAATGTTACTATTAATTTTTATTGCTGACGGGCCTAAAACAAGTTGCACATCAGCTCCTCGATTCACCAATTCTTCTGCAATCGCAACTCCCATTTTACCGCTGGAATGGTTACTGATATAACGAACGGGATCTAAAGCTTCTTGTGTTGGACCTGCAGTTACCAGTGCTTTTATACCGTTGAGATCATTTTTTTTTTGAAAAAATTCTTCAAGGTATTGTATCATTTCTTCGGGCTCAGCCATTCTTCCCTCACCTTTTAAGCCGCTGGCAAGTTCGCCATTATTTACCGGTAGAAAAGCGTTTCCATATTGTTGCAAGGTTTCAACATTTTTTTTTGTTGCGGGATGATGCCACATATCTTCATCCATAGCAGGAGCGATTAATACAGGAGCCTGTGAAGATAAGTAGACAGCCAACAAAAGATTATCGCAAATACCATTTGCCATTTTTGCCAGTGTATTGCATGAAGCCGGCGCAACCAACATCACATCGGCCCATCGGCCCAGCATCACATGGTTTACCCAGGTATCTTCGTCAAATAAATTGAAAAGAACTTTGTTTTTTGAGAGTGTAGCAAAAGTGAGGGGAGATACAAAATCTTTTGCGCCTTCTGTCATAATCACTTTTACTTCCGCACCTGCCTTTACCAGAAAACGAACAAAAATTACAGATTTATATGCAGCGATGCTGCCTGTAATGCCCAATAAAATCTTTTTCCCTTTAAGCACTTTTTTTATTTGGAAAGATACTATAAAATAAAAATGGTGGAATCAACCACCATTAAAATTATCATTTCTTATTAAAAAGAACTAAAATTGTTTAATCAAAAAGAGTATCCTCATTTCTGCGGTAATAAATTTTGTCTTCCATAAATTCTGCAGTGGCTAATAAAGCAGGGTTAGGCATTCTTTCATACGCCCTTGAAATTTCTATTTGTTCTTTGTTTTCATGAATTTCTTCCAGGCTATCGGTATGACTTGCAAATTCTTCAAGCTTGTTATGCAGTTCTTCTTTAATGGCAATGTTGATTTGATTAGCTCTTTTTGCAATTACGGTAATAGACTCATATAAGTTGCCCGTTTTGTTCTTAACGTCGATAAGATTTTGAGTTTCCACAACATTGCTGGTGTTGCTATTCTGTTGTCGTCTTAGTTTGCTCATTTTGTATTTGTTTAATATTATTTTGACTTAAGTTTTTATATACTTCAGCTTCTTTTAATAATTTGCTTTCCGGATAGCGGTCTGCGAAATCAAAATATTCTGCTGTTACTTTTGCATATCTTTCTCCCTGTTTATCAGAAACGCTCAATTTGGCAAATTCATAGAAAGATTTTACTGCCATCAGCATGTACGTGTCGCCCTTTGGTGAATCAGGATATGAATTTAGAAGATTAGTAAAAGCTATTCCTGCCGCCTGGTACATTTGAAGATTAAAATACAGTTTTGCTGCCAGAAAATCTTTTTCCTCAAGTTTTTCTCTGCATTTTGCAATTATTTTATTTGCATCAGCAACTCTTGCAGAGTTAGGATATTGATTAATAAAGCCTTGCATCATCCCTATCGCTTTGTTTGTATTCGTCTGATCTAATTGTACATTAGGCGATTGTTTATAAAAAGTAAGGGCATGCATATATGCAATCTCTTCGGCTCTGCTGCTATTAGGAAATACCCCCAAAAAACCTTTAAATAGATTTTCGGCATTGGTGTAATTTTTTTGATAATAGGAGCAGTAAGCATATTTATA
>DAHXOZ010000076.1 GCA_027364635.1 bacterium
TGGTATAAAGCGGAGAAATATATGGTTTGCCTTGTGCGGCGCGGGTTTTATTTACATATTTCAAATCATTTTCCTGTATGCCGGCACTATCAGCCATCAAAATAGAAGCGAGATCTTTGGTAGCCGGGGTAGCATATATGTTTCCATGATAACCTTCTTTTACTAATTTAGGAATAAGACCACAATGGTCAATATGCGCGTGCGAGAGAATCATATAGTCTACTTCTTCAGGATTAAAACCAAAATCACGATTTAACTCATCCGTCTCAGATCCCATTCCCTGGAACATGCCACAATCCAATAAATATTTTTTTCCGTTATTAAGAATAAGAAGATGTTTAGAACCTGTTACAGTTCGGGCAGCACCATGAAAGGCAATTTTCATACAAACAATTTAAAGATGATTAAAGAAATTAAAGTTAACCAGAAAAAAGCTGGATTAGCAAATTCTTTAAGTAATGGTAAATTTTTTAGAAGTAACGGTAACAAACAAACGAAAAACGTTCCATGTTTTTTTATAAAATGACTTTTTATTTTGCTTTGAAAGACCAGGTAAATATAAATTCAGCTATTAATTCTTCACTTTTATTTCTTCCTGTAGATTTTACAGTAACCGTTTTGCCATCTTTGCCTGTAGCAGCTTCATTTACTGCAGTTGCAATTTCTGATCCCTGTGTACAGGTAAAAAAGGTAATTCCCTTTGCTTTTTTAAAATAATTCGCTTCCATTTTTGTGACCAGCATTGAAACAGCAGGAACTTTATTAATAGTATTGATTAAAGCCAAAACCCCGGTACTCATTTCTGCAGCCATAGCCAGAGAAGCAAAATAAGTAGAATGAAAAGGGTTTTGAGTAAGCCATGTAAATGGAACGGAGGTAATACATTTCTCATTGGTGATTTCCTTAATTCTGATTCCTGAAAAAAAAGCTGCAGGTAATTTGAAAAGAAGATACAACCGGAATCGAAAAGGAGATTTCGATAGATCGGGTAACTTATTTTTATCGTCCATATCTGATAATGTATGATGGATTAAAAACTATCTTATAAAAACTCGCTCTTATCTTTTAAATAAAAATTAAAATTATGCTTTATTTGTTCGATTTCTGTGGAAGACTAATTAGATGCGTAAACAGAAAGTGATTGTTGATTATTGAGATATTATCAGCAACTGGTAACAGAAAAAATATTAATCAGTTATTTTCTATTTTTAATTGAAAATTTACTTTTTGCATCAGATTATTTACGTCAAATGGTTTGGCGATAAAGTCATCGGCCCCGTAATCGCTGATGGTTGCGGCGGCACCCGGATGAGCTGAAAACATGATAACAGGGATGTGACTGGTGGACAGGTTAGATTTTAATTGTTTACATATAGTTCTTCCATCATATCCGGAAATAAGCACATCTAATAAAATAAGATCGGGCTTAAAACTTTCAATTTTTTGAAATGTATTTTCACCTTTTGAGGTTACTTCTACATCAAATCCTTTCATTGATAATAAAATTTCCATGACGGATAAAATATCTACATCATCGTCGACAACTAGAATTTTGGACATTTTTAATGTTTAACCAGCCTGATAAACCGGAATTTGAACAGTAAATTTTTCTTCCTGGCAGCGCCGGGAAAAATATTCACTCATTACTTCTTTCCTTCACCGCTTTTGTAAAATCAATTACAATCTGCCGGATTATTCATCAAAGCAAATTCGGTTCTCTATCGATTGATTTTACAGGTTTCTTAATTTTAAAGTGGCAAAATTCTTATCTGCTTCCTCATTAATCGCATCAAATTATAATGCCGCTTTTTTAAGAAGCAATTCGTTAACCGTTTTCGTCAACAAATTTTGTTCCTAAAATTGTCAAAACGAAACAGTGTTTTTAATTATTCAGTGATTTCTTTTAATTTTTCTTTCAAATTATCATTGATTTCTTTTAAAAATTCTTCTGTATATAAATAGTCCTTTCCGTGCGAAACCTTGTTGCCACTGATACATACGGCAAGATCTTTTGTCATTTTACCGCTTTCTACGGTTTCAATACATACTTTTTCGAGGGCATCTGCAAACTGAATTAATTGTCGGTTATTATCAAGTTTACCTCTGAAAGCAAGCCCTCTTGTCCATGCAAAAATGGAAGCGATGGGGTTTGTTGAGGTAGGATTTCCCTTCTCGTGCTCCCGGTAGTGTCTTGTTACAGTTCCATGAGCGGCTTCAGCTTCAAGGGTCTTTCCATCAGGAGTAATTAAAACGGAAGTCATTAAACCTAAAGAGCCAAAGCCCTGAGCCAGCGTATCACTTTGTACATCTCCGTCATAATTTTTACAAGCCCAGATGAAATTGCCATGCCATTTTAAAGCACTTGCTACCATATCATCAATCAAACGATGTTCATAAGTGATGTGAGCTTCTTCAAATTGTGCTTTAAATTCATTTTCATAGATCGTTTGAAAGATATCTTTAAATCGTCCGTCATATTTTTTGAGGATGGTATTTTTTGTAGAAAGATATAAAGGCCATTTTTTATTTAAAGCCATATTAAAACAACTTCTTGCAAAACCTTCGATGCTTTCATCCACATTGTACATACACATGGCCACGCCATCACTTTTAAAGTCATGCACTTCATAAGTTTGCGGTTCGCCGTTTTCCGGCGTAAAAGTCATTGTCAGTTTTCCTTTACCTTTTATGATTGCATCTGTTGCCCGATATTGATCACCGTAAGCATGGCGGCCAATAATAATAGGAGCGGTCCAGTTACTCACTAATCGTGGGATATTTTTCATCACGATCGGTTCACGAAAAACAGTTCCGTCCAAAATATTCCTGATGGTTCCGTTAGGGCTTTTCCACATATGTTTCAGACCAAATTCTTTTACACGTGCTTCATCAGGAGTGATGGTAGCACACTTAATGCCGACACCATATTCTTTTATCGCATTGGCTGCATCCACCGTTACCTGGTCGCCTGTTTCATCACGGTGTTGGATACCTAAGTCATAGTATTTAATATCTACATCCACATAAGGAAGTATCAATTGTTCTTTGATAAATTTCCAGATGATTCTTGTCATTTCATCACCATCAAGTTCTACTACCGGGTTGTCTACTTTAATTTTTGTCATTGGTTGGTTTATATATTTTTAGTGAAGTATGTTTTGCAATATTATCAAAATCTTTGTCGTTGTGAAAAAGAGGGATATTGTGGACTTTAATAATTAGTTTCTTAACCGAAGATCTAATTAAATGTTTTCACTTTGCCCCTTAAATTTAGTAATTGAAGACGCCTTTTATATCTTTCTTCCTCAGAAAGTTCACTTTTAATGAATGCTGTTTTTTTAGATTCTTTTTTATTACTCTCCTTTTTCAATCTTGTCACATGAGGGTAATGTTTCCATAGTTTTATATATTCCCCCAAAGCATAGTTAACAAGCTTCTTTTTACTTTTTATTTTAGTAATCTTCATAGCTTCTTTTAACAAATCATCGTCTATTTCAATATTTGTTTTCATTTTAATAATTGGTTTACAAATATAAGAACGTATCTATTACCTGACATTTTAGTCCTTTTCCTTTCTACAAATTATTAATGATCTCGTCAGCAAACTCACTTGTTTTTAATAAAGTTCCGCCTTTCATCAGGTTGTAAAAATCAATAGTGACGGTTTTATTGCGAATGGTTTTTCCTACTGCGTTGGTGATCATTTCTGCTGCATCTCTCCAGCCTAAATATTCAAACATCATTACGCCACTTAAAATTAATGAAGAAGGATTCATGCTGTTGGTATTGGCAAAACGGGGAGCCGTGCCGTGTGTTGCTTCGAATACTGCATAACCGGTTTTAAAATTAATATTGGCCCCGGGAGCAATGCCGATTCCTCCAACCTGCGCGGCCAGGGCATCACTTATATAATCTCCATTCAAATTTAAAGTCGCTATGATGGAATAATCTTGTGGAGCAAGCAATGCCTGTTGTAAAAAATTATCAGCAATAGCATCTTTGATGATCACTTTTCCTCCTATGGCTGCTATGCGCATATCTTCATTGGCAACGGCTTCGCCACGTTCTTTTTTGGTAGATTCCCATTGGTTCCACGTATATACGTAGTTCTTGAATTCGCGTTCGGCTAGTTCATACCCCCAGTTTTTAAAAGCGCCTTCGGTAAATTTCATAATGTTGCCTTTATGTACCAAAGTGACTGACGGGAGTTTATTGGCGATAGCATATTCAATCGCAGCGCGAATTAATCTTTCTGAGCCTTCTTTACTTACCACTTTTATACCGAAGGAAGTGGTTTCAGGAAAACGAATCTTTTTAACTCCGAGATCTTTTTGTAAAAAGTCCAATAATTTTTTAGCTTCCGGAGTACCGGTCATGTACTCAATTCCTGCATAAATATCTTCCGTATTTTCCCTGAAAATAACCATGTTCACTTTTTCCGGTTGCCACATTGGGGAAGGAACGCCTTCAAAATATTTGATTGGCCGCAGGCAAACATACAAATCCAAATCCTGCCTCATCATTACATTCAGGCTTCGGATACCGCCGCCAACAGGCGTGGTTAATGGTCCCTTAATGGCAACAAGATGTTCTTTTAGCGAATTCATGGTCGCCTGAGGCATCCACTCACCCGTTTTATTAAAAGCTTCTTCGCCGGCTAAAACTTTTAGCCAATTTATTTTCTTTTTTCCATGGTAAGCTTTTTCAATTGCCGCATCAAAAACACGAACGCTTGCGGCCCAAATATCGGGGCCAATTCCGTCTCCTTCAATAAAAGGAATCGTCGGCTGGTCGGGCACTATAAGTTTACCATCATTTCCCATCAAAATTTTATCTGACATATTTTTTATTTTATTGTTTCGGCTACTAATTCAGGTAAACAGTAAACGAACCAATTTTGCGAATTTTTATTTTTATACAGGTAAACCACAATTCACCCATTCACTATCAAAACTTACACCTTCATATTTCTTGTAGAAATTGATGGCAGGTTCGTTCCATTCAAGCACCTGCCAAACCATTCCGGTCAATTTCTTTTCTTTTGCTTCTTCAATTAATCTGTTGAATAATAATTTGCCAATTCCTTTTCCGCGAAAAGATTCAGTGACAAGAATATCTTCAAGATAAAGCCTCTGTCCTTTCCAGGTAGAATAGCGAATGTAGTATAATGCAAAGCCAATAACTTTTTGATCCACTTCCGCAACAAATGCCCACCAAACGGGGTTTTCGCCAAATCCGCTTTCTACAAAATGATCAAAATCAACCGTAACTTCCTGAGGCGCTTTTTCATAAAGTGCCAGTTCATTGATCAAATCCATCATCGCTTTGCAATCTTCTTTTACTGCTCTTCTAATGACAATTCCGGCCTCTCCTAACCTCTCCAATGGAGAGGAATTGCTCTTCAATTGTTGACTATTCTTTTCTTTATTCATACTATTAAATATCCTTAATTTAAGTTGTTGTTTAAGAGTTTAGTTCTCACTCCCCTCCTTTGGAGGGGCCGGGGGAGGCCGCCTGTTCGAGATCTGCTAAAATGTCTTCTATATTTTCAATTCCAACGCTCATTCTTATGAGTCCATCCGTAATTCCATATTTTTCGCGATCAGCTTTTGGCACTCCGTAGTGTGTCATGGAAGCCGGATGAGATAAAAGTGTATCGCAACTTCCAAGGGAAACCGCTCTCACACACATCTGTAATTTATTAATAAATTTCTTTCCGGCTTCCAATCCGCCTTTCATTTCAAAACTTAACATCGGTCCGGGATGGCGCATCTGTTTTTTTGAAGTTTCATGATCAGGGTGTGAAGGCAACCCCAAATAATTTACTTTACTTATTGCCGGATGTTGATCAAGGAATTCCGCTACTTTCATCGCATTGGCGCAATGTCTTTCCATCCGAATTTCCAAAGTTTTCATTCCCTGTGTAAGCAAAAAGGCATCAAAAGAATTACCGTTTCCGCCGAGTAAACGATGTACTTTTTCCATGCGTGTATTCATCAATTCAATATCTTTTCCCACGAGTGCGCCTCCAATTGCAGTGCCATGTCCGTTCAAAAACTTAGTGGTGGAATGTACCACAAAATCAACACCGTATTTAAAAGGTTGCTGCAAATAAGGAGTGGCGAATGTATTATCAACTGCTACAATAAGATCGTATTTCTTCGCAATCTTTGTGAGTGCTTCAATATCCACACATTGAATAGTAGGATTGGCCGGCGTTTCCAAATAAAGCAATTTTATTTTTGGATCATTTTTTAATGCTTCTTCTGCTTTATTGAGGTCGCGCAAATCGACAATACCCGCTTCTATTCCCACACCCGGAAGTACACGGTTCATCAGTTCCTGTGTGCCACCGTATAAAGAATAGTGAGAAAGAATTTTATCGCCGCTTTTTAAATTTCCCAACATCATTGTGCTGATAGCCGCCATTCCGCTGGCATGCAACCTGGATTTTAATTGCAAAGGTTTGCCGTTTTCCGTTAAGCCAAAACTTTCCAATGCAGCAATTTTATCTTCCACTTCTTTCATGCTTGGATTTCCCCAGCGGCTGTAGATATATCCGGCTTCTTCTCCGCTAAACCTCCGCATTCCTTGTTCTGCTGTATTGAAAACATACGTGCTGCTTGCGTAGATGGGAGTTAAATGCGCATTGTTTGCTTCGGTTTCATGACCTGCATGGATAGCAGTAGATCCGAAGCCTTTTAATTGTTTTTTTTCTGAAGACATTATAAGATTTAATAAAGCCGAAATTAAGAATGTTGCAAAAGTAGGTAAAAGAGGAAAACGAGTGACGCGATTAGAAAAGCGGGTTATAACTTCTTTTTGTGACAGGTAAAATAGAGTTGAAAATAGCAATTAGATCTATAAATCGCTGAAATTCCTATCTTCATTTTTTTTAAAGAATATGAAAATGAACATTGCCCCTTATATCGACCACACAATATTGAAACAAACGACCACCATTACTGATGTAGAAAAAGTGTGCAAAGAAGCTTTGGAATATGGCTTTGCTGCCGTTTGTGTTCCACCTTTATATGTAAAAAAAGCGAAGGAGTTTTTAGGTGATTCCGAAATAAAAGTAGCTACGGTGATCGGTTTCCCGTTTGGCTATTGCGCTATTGAAGCTAAAGTTGCAGAAATGGTGCTGGCCATCGTGGATGGCGCTGATGAGTTGGATATGGTTGTGAATGTTTCGGCTATTAAAAACGGCGATTGGACTTTCATTGCTAATGAAATAAATACCGTGATGCCGATCGTAAGGAATAAAAATAAAGTGATCAAAGTGATTATTGAAAGCGGGATTTTGACAGAGGATGAGATCATTAAATGTTGTGACATATACGGGGCCGCAGGCGTAGATTATGTGAAAACTTCGACAGGATTTGCCGAAAAGGGCGCATCCATTCATGATGTACAATTGATACGGGCCCACCTGGCAGATGCCATAAAAATTAAAGCCAGCGGGGGAATCAGGTCTTATTCTTTTGCCAAAGAGCTGATCAATGCCGGGGCCAACAGGCTGGGTTGCAGTGCCAGTGTTGAGATAGTAAAAGAAAGTATGCAGTAGTACATTTAGATTTTGGTAAAAAATGGATTATTTGCAACCAATTTGTTGTTAATACTGTCATTTGTAACAAAACATTCTATTCATCTTCCATGTATCCTGTTATTTTTGCAAAATCATCCTTTATCATGAAACATTTACTTACCATAGTATTTATCGGGTTTGCCCATCATGCTTTTTCTCAATCTTCTGATTCTCTTCCTCAAAACAGGGTAGTGGTTTTTAAAGATTATCGCCTGGATATATTGGCAAGAAAAGAAGCACAGTTGAACGCGGCCAATTATAAAAAACAAGTGCATACCGCTCAAGGTTTCCGGCTGATGATCTTAAATACAAGTGATAAAAATTATGCGTTTAAAGTGAGGGCTGATCTTTTGCAGAAATTTCCTGAACAAAAAATTTACATGTGGTATGCCAATCCTTATGTGAGGATAAAATTTGGAAATTTCAGAACAAAAGAAGAAGCAGATGTTTATAAAAAGCAAATCAGTGAAATGCTGGGAGGCGCCACTATCTATTATCTGGAAGAGCCGATAGAGGTAGATGCTGATTTAAAATAATTTTGTAGTAAACCGACTAATAAAGCGAATTTCTATTTTTCTATAAAGGAATTAAAAGAGTTTCATCAGCGAAACTCTTTTTACTTTTGTCTTAATCTCAACCAACGCAAATGCTGAAAGAACAAATAAAAAGCCTGTCAAAGAAATATTCGGAAGAGTTTATACAAATTCGTCACCATCTTCACCAATATCCTGAATTGAGTTATAAAGAATTTGAAACGTCGAAATATATTCAGCAGAAATTAAAAGAAATCGGAATTGATTTTGAAGTGTTGGCAACAACAGGAGTGGTAGGAATTATTAAAGGGAAAAATCCGGATAAAAAAGTGATTGCCTTGAGGGCTGATATAGATGCCTTACCGATTAAAGAACAAAATGATGTGCCATATCGCTCAAATAATGAAGGGGTAATGCATGCCTGCGGCCATGATGTTCATACCACCAGTCTTTTAGGAGCAGCTAAAATTTTGAATGAATTAAAAGAGGAGTGGGAAGGAACCATCAAATTAATTTTTCAACCGGGTGAAGAAAAAAATCCGGGAGGAGCAAGCCTGATGATCAAAGAAGGTGTACTTGAAAACCCGAAACTAGATTCAATATTAGCTTTGCATGTTCACCCGGGCCTGGAGGTTGGCAAATTAAGTTTTCGTAGCGGAATGGTAATGGCAAGCGCCGATGAAATTTATATCACAGTAAAAGGAAAAGGCGGGCATGCCGCAGCACCTCATCTTACCTCAGATACTATCCTTACGGCTTCGCAATTGGTGGTAAATCTTCAACAAGTGGTAAGCCGTTTTAATAATCCGTTTAATCCTTCTGTACTTTCTATTACTTCTTTTAACGGCGGAAATACTACAAATGTAATACCTTCAGAAGTGAAGCTGATGGGCACTTTTAGGGCGATGGATGAAGAATGGAGATTTAAAGCTCACGATATAATAAAAAATATCTGTAAAAAAACAGGAGAGATTTCAGGTGTGGATATGGATGTTGAAATTGATGTAGGATATCCTTTTGTAGTCAATAACGCTGAACTAACGAATATGGCTAAACGCAAAGCTGCAGAATTTGCCGGAGAAGAAAATGTGGAGGAAACTGAAATGAGAATGGGCGCTGAAGATTTCGCTTTTTATTCTCATTTGATTCCTGCTTGTTTTTTCAGATTAGGTGTTGGTAATGCAAAAAATAATATTACATCAGGAGTACACACCCCAACTTTTAATATAGATGAAAGCGCCATTGAAAACGGAATGGGCATAATGGCATGGCTTGCTGTTTCACTATAATGAATTAGCTACATTACCTATCTTTACTTTTAAATTCGAAATATTCCGGCATTAAAGCCGTGATTTAATAAATAGTTATGAGGAAAAATATCCGAAAGCAGGAAGCGCTTGATTATCACTCAAAAGGAAGACCGGGAAAAATAGAAGTAATACCTACCAAAGCTACCAAAACACAAAGAGATCTTTCATTGGCCTATTCGCCCGGTGTAGCGGTGCCATGTTTGGAAATAGAAGAAAATCCTGAACTTGCCTACCAGTATACGGCGAAAGGAAATCTTGTGGGTGTGATCAGTAACGGAACAGCCGTTTTAGGATTAGGAAATATAGGTCCGCTTGCCGGTAAACCGGTAATGGAAGGAAAAGGCGTATTATTTAAAATTTTTGCAGATATTGATGTTTTTGATATAGAAATTAATGAAACAGATCCTGAAAAATTTGTAGAGATAGTAGCTGCGTTAGAACCTACATTTGGCGGGATAAATCTTGAAGATATTAAAGCGCCTGAATGTTTTTTTATCGAGCAAAAGTTAAGAGAACGTTTGCATATTCCGGTCATGCATGATGATCAACATGGTACTGCCATCATTAGTTCTGCGGCCCTGTTAAATGCGCTGGAATTTCAAAAAAAGAAAATCAGCAAAGTAAAGTTTGTGGTAAATGGGGCAGGAGCTGCAGCAATGGCTTGCGTGCAATTATATGTTGCGTTGGGAGCCAATCCCGGTAATTTTGTAATGTTTGATAAGACCGGAGTGCTACATTCAGAGCGTGAAGGACTTGGTGAAATGAAGCAAAAATATGCAACCTGCAAAGATGCGAATCTTACCCTTGAAAAAGCAATGAAAGATGCGGACGTTTTTATAGGATTGAGCGTGGGTGATGTCGTTTCCCCCGAAATGATAAAGAGTATGGCCAAAAATCCGATCGTTTTTGCCCTGGCCAATCCTGATCCTGAAATTACTTATGAAAAAGCAATAGCCGCCAGAAAAGATGTCATCATTGCCACCGGAAGAAGTGATTATCCTAACCAGGTAAATAATGTTTTAGGATTCCCTTACATTTTTAGAGGAGCATTAGACGTACGCGCAACCCAGATAAATGAAGAAATGAAATTAGCTGCAGTAAAGGCTTTGGCAGAGCTGGCAAGACTACCGGTACCTGATAGTGTGATGATGGCGTACAATGAAAAAAACATTCTTTTTGGGCCAAACTATATTATTCCAAAGCCATTGGATAACCGCTTGCTTACTTTTGTGGCACCTGCTGTGGCAAAAGCGGCAATGGAAAGCGGCGTTGCAAGGCAGCCGATTGCTGATTGGGAAGCCTATTCTGAAAAGCTAAATGAAAGGTTGGGCATCGATAATCATTTATTAAGAATGATTGGAGCTAAAGCACGTAAAAATCCAAAGCGTGTGGTGTTTGCAGAAGCTGAAAATCAAAAAATATTGAAGACGGCACAAATGGTACAGGATGAAGGGGTGGCCTTCCCGATATTACTTGGCGACAGAGATAAGATAGAAAAGATTGCAGAAGATAGTGGAATTGATGTTTCTGAAATGCAGATCATCGACCCGAAGAACAATAACACGCATGATAAAAGAATGGAGTTTGGTGAGTTGTTCTTTAAGAAGCGGCAACGAAAAGGTTTCAACGCTTACGAAGCTAAAAAAATAATGAAAGACCGTAACTATTTCGGTTGTATGATGGTAGAAACCGGCGAAGCAGATGCAATGATATCAGGTCTTTCCAAAAATTATCCTGATACGATTCGCCCGGCTTTGCAGGTAATCGGCATGGAAAAAGATTCGAAAAGTGTAGCGGGCATGTACATTACCATGACGAAAAAGGGGCCCATATTTTTAGCCGATACTACCGTAAACTTTAACCCAACAGCAGAAGAACTTGCCGACATTGCCATAATGGTAGCTAAAGAAGTTCGCAATTTTGGAATCGTGCCCAACATTGCGATGCTTAGCTATTCTAATTTTGGAAGCAGCAATTCTCCTGAAGCAAGGCTGGTAGCAAAGGCACGCGAAATTGTAAAACAAATTGAACCGGATCTGGCGATTGATGGAGAAATGCAGGCGAATGTTGCCTTCAATAAAGAAATTTTAAGAGACAATTATCCCTTCAGCGAATTGGTAGATAAAGACGTAAATGTATTGATCTTTCCAAACCTTGCTTCAGGCAATGTAACTTATAATCTTTTGCAGGAAGTGGCCGGGTATGAAACCATCGGCCCGGTTTTATTGGGGCTTAACAAACCAGTGCATATTCTTCAGTTGGGAAGCCATGTACGCAGTATTTATAATATGGTTCTGATCTCAGTAGTAGATGCCCAAATGAAATGCACCAGGAAAAAATCAGAAGCCGAGGCGAGTTCGGGCAGATGGAGGAAGTTGAAAAAATCAGAGACGGCCTAAAATAATTTTAAGTAAAAACATGAAACTATTTTCTACCATTGGTGCTTATCTTTTGATGCTAAAAGGCATGTTTACCAAACCGGAGAATTTTAAAATGTACTGGAAAGAACTAATGCACCAGTCGGTTGAAATTGGTATGGGTTCATTGTGGATCGTGACAATTATTTCTCTCTTCATGGGTGCGGTAAGTGCGGTTCAAACGGCCTATCAGCTTACAAGCCCGATGCTTCCAAAAGAAACAATTGCACAGGTAGTTCGGGATACGGTTATTCTTGAATTTGCTCCCACGCTTGTTTGTATTGTTCTCGCAGGCGTAGTGGGAAGTAAAATAGCCGGTGAACTCGGAAACATGAGAGTAAGCGAACAAATAGACGCATTGGAAATAATGGGTATTAATACAAAATCGTATTTAATAGGTCCTAAAATCATAGCGGCGCTTATCACCATTCCTTTACTGGTGGTTCTTGCAATGGTTCTGGGAATTTATGGGGGTAGATTAGCAGGGTCGTTAGGTGGCATTTTATCAGGCGAAACTTACGACCGTGGGTTGCTGATCAATTTTTTTCCTAAAAACGTTTGGTTTGCGTTGGTAAAAGCTTACACATTCGCTTTTATTATCAGCAGTGTATCTTCTTTTTTTGGTTACAATGTAAAAGGTGGTTCTTTGGAAATAGGAAGAGCCAGCACCACCGCTGTTATTACCAGTTGTATACTTATTTTGTTTGCAGATTATATACTTGCGTTTTTTATCTTATAATCCAAATGAACAATCACAATCGAATTGACAATATTACCGGCCTGGTTTCGTAATATGATTACACAATTACTTTTATTATGATAGAAATAAAAAATGTTTGTAAATCCTTTGGTGATAAGGAAATTCTTAACGATATCAGTGCAGTGATGGAAACAGGCATGACGAATCTTATCATCGGGACCAGCGGAAGTGGAAAAACAGTTTTACAGAAATGCATGGTTGGTCTTTTCGAAGTGGATAAAGGCGATATCATTTTTGATGGAAAAAATCTCACCAACATGGCGCAGGAAGACCGAAAAGAATTGCGCCAGCAAATCGGGATGCTCTTCCAGGGATCTGCACTTTTTGATAGTATGACCGTTGAGCAAAATGTAAAATTTCCATTAGACATGTTTACCAAATGGAATCATCAAAAGAAAATTGAACGTGTGAATGATGTACTTGCAAGAGTGGAATTGAAGGATACCAACAAAAAATATCCATCTGAAATAAGCGGCGGGATGAAAAAGAGAGTTGGCATTGCAAGGGCGATTGTACTAAGACCAAAATATTTATTTTGTGACGAACCAAACTCCGGCCTTGATCCGCAAACTTCAATGGTTATCGATAAATTGATTCATGAAATCACCAAAGAATACAATATTACCACAGTTATCAATACGCACGATATGAACAGCGTGATGGAAATCGGGGAAAATATTCTTTACTTATATAATGGTAAAAAGGAATGGGAAGGATCCAGCAAAGACATTATTTTCAATAAAAATAAGAAATTGAATGAATTTATTTTTGCTTCTGAATTTTTAAGAGATGCAAAAGATATGCGCATGCTTGAAGAAAAAGGGATTGTGGATAATGACCGGAATATGGAAAAAATTATGCGTGAAGGTGGCGCTAACCTGCTGATGAACGACGATGATAAGAGTGAATAACAGAGTGAATATTTAACTGGTAAACCAATAAATAAGCCCTTTTTTTATTTTGCTGGTCCGGGTTTTTTCTAAAACTTATACTTTAATTTTTTATGAGAAATATACTGCTCGCTTTGGTGTGTGTTGTTTCTGCTTCGTGGGTACAAACGCCTGTCACCGGAAAAGAATTATTAACTAAGATGCACGAAAAGTATGCAGGAAAATGGTACAAAACATTTCAGTTTAAACAAACTACTGACATGTACAAAAACGATTCTTTAATCCGCAGCCAGGTATGGAGTGAACACATTCAATTTCCACAAAATTTCAGGATTGATTTTGGAAATGCAGACAGCGGCAATGCCGTAATCTTTAAAAATGATTCGTCTTATTATTTTAAGAACAGCCAACTGCTAAGAACCGATTATTATCCAAACGACTTATTATTTTTATTGGGAGGAATGTATTTCTATCCGTTGGACGAAGCAATTGCTAAAATGAAAACATACGGATTTGACATCAATAAATTTCATGAAAGCAAATGGAATGGTAACGTCGTGTATGTGATCGGTTCTAATAAAGATGGTGAAGAAACTAACCAGGCGTGGTTTGATAAAGAACATTATAGTTTGGTAAGAATGATCAAATATGAAAACGGGCGCAAAGAAGATGCCTTACTTGAAGATCATGTAAAACT
>DAHXOZ010000077.1 GCA_027364635.1 bacterium
TTTTGAAAGCGGCTTCAATGCTTGATGTGGCTCCGGAAGATTGCATAGTATTTGAAGATACTGCAACGGTTTCAGCAAGAACGCAAGAAGCACCACCATGCAAAAAGCCATAAGGTTGTTGTGTTTTTGTATTTACCGGCATGGATAATTTTAAATAATTATCTCCTATTTCCTGCCATTTCAAATCGAGAAATTCTGCCATTGTATTGACGCCAATTTCTTTTAAATCATCGACCGAAATTTTTTTATGAAACCAGATGGACATTATTGGTTTATTAGTTAATTCGTTTATTGGTTAATTCGTTTATTGGGGAGTTTACACCTTCAACTTCTTCTTCGAATAAATCGATTTTCTCACCACTTCAGGAAGGAACTCAGAAATGTCGCCATTGTTGCGAAGCACATCGCGTATCAAAGTGCTTGCGATGGAAGTATATTTTGGAAGTGTTGTAAGAAAAATGGTTTCCACATTTGGTTTCAAACTCCGGTTCATATCAGCGATCGCTTTTTCATATTCAAAATCATTAACGTAACGAATACCTCTTAATATAAAATCAGCACCTACTGCTTTACAACAAGCAACAGTTAAACCATCATAAGCAAGCACGCCGATCTTCGGTTCGTCTTTATAAATTTCCCTTAGCCATTCAAGCCTTTGTTCTTCAGAAAACATGGGGATCTTATTGCTGTTTCTACCTAATCCAATATAGAGTTTGTCAAAAAGAGGAAGTGCTCTGTCAATGATATCAGTATGCCCCAAAGTAACAGGGTCAAAAGTTCCGGGAAATAAGCAGATGCGCTTCATGAAGATTTGGTTTAATTGAAGAAAATCTTATGCAAAAGATTGTTTATTGCTCAGTAAATATAATACAGCCATTCTTACCGCCACCCCATTTTCTACCTGTTGCAAAATAATGGATTGTTTAGAATCTGCTGCATCGCTGTCTATTTCCACTCCCCTGTTTATCGGACCGGGATGCAGAATTACAATTTCTTTATTTAAACTATCCAACAATTTTTTATTGACTCCATAAGAAAGGCTGTATTCCCTTAAGGAAGAAAACAAAACCTGGTTTTGCCTTTCCAATTGTATGCGCAATATATTGGCTACATCGCACCATTGCAATGCTTTTTCCAAATTATATTCCACGCGGATATCAAATGCTTTGCTGATATATTTTGGAATTAAAGTAGGTGGCCCGGCAACCATCACTTCCGCGCCGGCCTTTTTTAATAAATAAATATTGCTAAGAGCCACGCGAGAATGCATGATATCGCCAACCAATACCACTTTTTTGCCTTCCAGTTTTCCCAGTTTTTCTTTAATGGAAAAAGCATCCAGTAAAGCTTGCGTAGGATGTTCATTGATTCCATCACCGGCATTTACAATTGCTACGGGAATATGCTTTGCCAAAAAATGAGGAGCACCGGTGGCGCTGTGCCGCATCACTACCATATCCACTTTCATGGAAAGAATATTATTTACTGTATCCAATAAAGTTTCGCCTTTGGAAACTGAAGAACCGGAAGCAGAAAAATTAAGCGTGTCTGCGCTGAGTCTTTTTTCGGCAAGTTCAAAAGAGATCCTTGTGCGTGTAGAGTTTTCGTAAAATAAATTTACGATCGTAGTATCTCTTAACGAAGGAACTTTCTTAATAGGCCTTTGTAATACTTCTTTAAATTGAGTGGCAGTAGATAGAATTAATTCAATATCTGAGAGCTGTAAATCTTTAATGCCCAGGAGATGTTTGGTGGATAGTTGCATTAAATGTCAAAGCTAAATGAAAAAAATTAATGAGCAAAAGATAAAACTCAAATAAAAATTGTTTACTGCAAACTGAAATCAGTAATGATACCTGCATTGAATTATGTGCAATCTGTTTTCTTCAATTTTATAAACAAACCGATGCTCATTATCAATTCTTCGGGACCAAAGCCCGGCGAGATTTTCTTTTAATGGCTCAGGTTTCCCTATTCCTTCAAATTTATTTCTTTGGCAATCTTTTATTAGTTCATTGATCCTTTTCAATTTTTGTTTATCATTTTTTTGCCAGTATAAATAATCTTCCCAGGCATTTTTTTGCCACACAATTTCCATCAATCTTCAATTAATGAATGTGAAGAAAACTTACCTTTTTTCATCTCATCAATAGATTCCTGTAGCCTTTTCCTGTTTTTTTCTGAGCTTAGCAGATACATAGTTTCTTTTAAAGAATTATATTCATTAAGAGAAATAACTACTACATTTTTATTTTTGCCACGGGAAACAACAATAACATCTTCATCCTTACTAACTTTGTCTAAAGATGCTTTTAGTTCTTTTCGAAATTCAGTAAAATTTAAAACTTCCATAATGTACTTTTATAAGTACAAATATAAGTACTTATTTAGCAAAAAGAATGAAAAACAAACAAGAAACTTCTAATACAAATTCACTTCTTCCTTATCCCACTCTACTCTTACTTTTTGAGAAATAATAGAATCAATGGATTTGCCACAATAGTCAGGCTGAATAGGAAGTTGGCGGCTGTAACGACGATTTATCAAAACACAAAGCTCTACTTTTTTGGGACGTCCGTAAGATAAAATGGCGTCTAACGCAGCACGGATGGTTCTTCCTGTAAATAACACATCATCAATCAGAATTACATTTTTATCTTCCAGGGAAAAAGAAATATCGGTTTGATTGGGCGCATGTAATTCTTTACGGATGTCATCGCGATAAAAAGTAATATCCAGTTTGCCGTAAAGAAAATTTTGATCCGGCTTTATTTTCTTTAGTTGTTCAAAAATTTTACCAGCCAAATAAATACCACGGGGTTGTAAGCCAATCAACGCAATCGATGATAGATCAACATAATTTTCTATTACCTGGCAAGCGAGACGCTCAATGGTAAGCTGAAGTTGATCTTTAGTAAGAATTGTGTTCATGGTGAATTAAAATACGAAGAATTTATTGGTTTACTATGATTTCTTTTTCTCTTCTTCCTGCAAAAAAGGATACCTGTAATCTGTGGCCGGAACAAAAGTTTCTTTAATGGTTCTTGCGCTCAACCAGCGGTAAAGGTTAAGGATACTTCCTGCTTTGTCATTCGTGCCACTTCCCCTGGCGCCGCCAAATGGCTGTTGTCCAACTACAGCGCCGGTTGGCTTATCATTGATATAAAAATTACCGGCACTGTTTCTCAGCTTTTTTGTTGCCAGGTCAACCGCAGTTCTATCCTGCGCAATAATAGACCCTGTAAGTGCGTAGGGAGAAGTTGTATCCAGTAATTTTAATGTTTCTTCAAATTTATTTTCATCATAAATATAGATCGTAAGTATCGGCCCGAATAATTCGGTACACATGGTTTCATAACGCGGGTCAGAAACTTCAACGACAGTCGGTTCAATAAAATAACCTATGCTTTTATCACACTTCCCTCCTACCAATATTTTCGCAACTTTATCTTTCTTTACCTGTTTAATATATCCTTCCAGTTTATCAAAACTTTTTTCATCAATCACGGCATTCATAAAATTGCTAAAATCTTCAACAGATCCCATTTTCATGGTCTTGATTTCGGCAATCAATTTCTTTTTCACTTCGGAAGCAATATTAGAAGGAATATAAGCACGTGAAGCAGCAGAACATTTTTGTCCCTGGTATTCAAAAGCGCCGCGACAAAGGGCCGTTACCAGCACATCCACATCAGCGCTTTTATGTGCGATAACGAAATCTTTCCCTCCTGTTTCGCCCACAATTCTTGGATAAGATTTGTAGATCTTTGTGTTTTCACCAATGTGCTTCCACATGCTATTAAATACGCCGGTGCTGCCTGTAAAATGAATCCCTGCAAAATCAGGGTGATTAAAGCAGACGTCGCCTAAAGTTGGCCCATCAACAAAAACCAAATTAATAACGCCATCAGGTAACCCTGCTTCTTTCAAAATCCTCATAAACATCTGTGCGCTATAAACCTGTGTATTAGCGCATTTCCAAACCACTACATTGCCGCACATCGCTGCGGAGGTGGGTAAATTTGCACCTATCGCTGTAAAATTAAATGGCGTAATTGCCAATACAAATCCTTCAAGAGGGCGGTATTCCATTCTGTTGTGTATTCCGGCACTGCTTATCGGTTGCTGGCTGTATATTTCATTTAAAAAATGAACATTGAATCTCAGAAAATCTATTAGTTCGCATGCAGCATCTATTTCTCCCTGGAAAGCATTTTTACTTTGGCCAAGCATAGTGGTGGCACAAATTTCAGAGCGATATTTTGTTGCCAACAGATCGGCTGCTTTCAAAAAAATATTCGCGCGGTTTTCCCATGCGAGATCTGCCCATTTCTCTTTCGCTTTAATAGCGGCGTTAATCGCTTTTTTTACATCTGCTGCAGTTCCGTTGTTGTATGTTCCCAACACAAATTTCCGTTCATGTGGCGGACGGATTTCAACTTTATCATTTGTAAAAACTTCTTCCCCTCCAATGTACATCGGCACATCGATCTTTTTACTTTTCAGATCTTTTAAGGCTTTCTTTAAAAGCTCGCGTTCCTTGCTTCCCGGGGCATAACTTAAAACCGGCTCATTCGCCGGCATCGGGTAAGAAAAGTTTCCAATCTTCATGGTAAATCATTTTTATCCTAAAAAACCAGGATAGTTAAACAATAAATTAAGAGGCCGGATTTTGTCCGGCTCTAAAATTATTTTTTCAAATACATTACTTCTTTTACCAGGTTTACAGTTCTGGGTATATCGGGCAAATAAGCGGCTACTAAATTAGGCGCATAATGCATCGGCGCGTCCAAAGAAGTAATTCTGCGAACGGGCGCATCCAGGTAATCAAATCCTTCTTTTTGAATACGGTAGGCTATCTCAGAAGAAATAGAGGCAAAAGGCCATTGTTCTTCTACAATTACCAAACGGTTTGTTTTCTTTACTGATTCCATGATCGTATGCCAGTCCAAAGGACGAATGGTTCTCAGATCAATCACTTCAGCGCTGATATTTTCTTTTGCTAATTCATCGGCAGCTCCCAGCGCCACTTTCATCATCTTGTTAAAAGATACTATCGTTACATCAGTTCCTTCCCGTGCAACTTTTGCTTTTCCTATCGGAATTAAATATTCTTCTTCAGGTATTAATCCCTTATCACCATACATCACTTCGCTTTCCATAAAAATGACAGGGTCGTTATCACGGATGGCACTTTTCAGTAATCCTTTTGCGTCATACGGATTGCTCACAGATATTACTTTTAAGCCCGGAATGTTTGCATACATCGATTCGTATGCTGTAGAATGTTGAGCACCCAATTGACCGGCGCTTCCGTTAGGGCCGCGAAATACAATCGGGCAACCTACCTGCCCGCCGCTCATCGCTAACATCTTTGAAGCAGTATTTAATATTTGGTCAAGAGCAAGATTGGCAAAGTTCCAAGTCATATATTCAACAATCGGCCGAAGGCCATTTTGAGCGGCGCCAACTGCAATTCCTGTAAAGCCAAGTTCAGCAATCGGCGTATCTATAACTCTTTTTTCGCCAAACTCTTCCAACATTCCCTGGCTTACTTTATAAGCGCCCTGGTACTCTGCTACTTCCTCTCCCATCAAAAACACCTTATCATCTCGTCTCATTTCTTCCTGCATTGCTTCGCGCAACGCTTCTCTGAATGCAATTTCTTTCATCAATCCAATTTTATTTTAAAATACCTTGAAAATTAATTTAATCTGTTTTCAAAAAAGAAAAGCAAAATTATCGGTTAAAGGGCAAATTATCAAAACTGTTTGTCCGGATTAATTAGCTAATTGGCTAATTGGCTAATTAGCTAATTAATGTATTTTTGCGCAGATTTTAAAATTATAACCATGCAACTTTCTTCCAATCTATTAAGATTTAGCGAATCAGAAACTATAAAAATGTCAAAGCTCGGCCGCGAATTAAAAGCCAAAGGAATTAATATAATTGACCTTAGCCTGGGCGAACCTGATTTCAATACTCCAGAACATATTAAAGAAGCGGCCAAAAAGGCTATCGATGATAACTGGAGTCATTATACACCTGTTTCAGGTTATCCTGAACTAAAGGAAGCAATTTGCAAAAAATTAAAACGTGACAACGATCTTGAATATACACCTCAGCAAATTGTGGTGAGCACCGGTGCAAAACAATCCATTGCTAATGCTATGATGAGTATCCTGGATGATGATGATGAAATCATTATACCTACGCCTTATTGGGTTTCTTATTCAGAAATTGCACGTTTATGCCGTGCAAAAATTGTGTTTATAAATGCCCCCGCAGCAACTAATTTTAAGATAACCCCGGAGCAACTGGAAAATGCAATTTCTGACAAAACAAAATTGTTCATTTTTTCGTCGCCCTGCAATCCTACCGGAACGGTATATTCTAAAGATGAACTGGAAGCGCTTGCCAAAGTTTTTGAAAAACATCCTGATGTATTTATCATCAGTGATGAAATTTATGAGTACATCAATTTTTCATATTCCGGAGGAAAATATGAGAGCATTGCACAATTTTCTTACATAAAAGACCGCGTGATCATTATTAACGGATTAAGTAAAGGTTTCGCAATGACCGGCTGGAGATTAGGCTACACCGCTTCTCATCCTGAAATTGCAAAGGCATGTGAAAAAATACAGGCACAAATTACAAGCGGAACCAATTCTATAACACAACGTGCCGCCATTACCGCCCTTGAAGGCCCATTAGCTCCTACTTATGAAATGGTTAAAGAATTTACGCGCCGTAAACAACGCGTAGCTGAATTATTAAAAGAATTGCCTAACTTAAAATGTACAGAGCCAGAAGGTGCATTTTATATTTTTCCTGACGTGAGCTATTATTTTGGGAAAAGTTTCGAAGGAGAAGTGATCAATAATTCAAGCGATCTCTGCATGTATCTTTTGAATCATGCCCATATATCAACAGTTTCCGGAGATGCTTTTGGACAACCGGGTTTTATCAGGATATCCTTTGCTAACAGTATGGAAAATATTGAAGAAGGCTTTAAAAGAATCAAAAGCGGGCTGGAAAAACTTTCCTGAGGTTTTTGAAAACTAAAAGAATAACGAAATGAAAAATATCCTGGCAGTTGTAATTGCAATAGTTGTTATTTTAGCCGTATGGTTTTTATTTTTTAAAACTGCCAATAAAACAACTTCTTTATCTCAACCGGCAACTACAACAGCAAAAAAACATTCACCGGAATTTGATCAGCAAATAACATCGATTATTAATTCCTATATCGCAATGAAAAATGCTTTTGTAGATGCAGATACCTCTGAAATAAAAGCAAAAACTTCAGGCTTTATTGCTTCTGCAGACAGTCTTAATCTGAATGAACTTCAGGAAAAAGATTCTTCAATTTATTTAACCGTTCAACAAAACGTAAGTGACATAAAAGCTAATGCAGCGCCCATCTTAAAAGAAAACGATATCACAGAAATGCGACATGATTTTAGCATGGTTTCTGAAAATTTATATCCATTCTTAAAAACCATTGGCTATGAAGGCGACAAACTGTATTGGCAAAATTGCCCCATGGCTTTTGGTGATGACAAACCTGCCAATTGGTTGAGCAACACAGCAGAGATCAACAATCCATATCTTGGTAAAAAAGATCCGAAATACAAATCAGGAATGCTCCATTGCGGTGAAAATATGGATTCTATTTACTTGAAATAAGGCCTCATCTTTTAGGAAATAAAAATCGGAATTATTTGTTTGTTTACTGTAATAGATGTTATTTTTTCTTTTTAAAAAAGCAATGATTCTTTAGGCAATGAATCGTTACCCTGCAAACCACCGGTATGAATACATAAGATGTCTGATCCTGCTGCAAAATATTCTTTATTTATAAGATCATAGATTCCAAACATCATTTTTGCGGTGTAAACAAAATCCAGTGGAATTGAATGTTTTGAATAAAAATCATTCATGAAAGAAATTAGTTCTTCACTTTTTTTGGCATAGCCCCCGAAATGATAATCACCGATAAAAGAATATTTTCTTGAAACAGGAACTTCTAAATCCGCAAATCTTTCCTCGATATCTTCAAGTTTTTTTAAAACACCAAAACCAATAATTTCCGATTCACTTTTATATGAATCAACAATTCCTGCGAAGGTGGTTGCAGTTCCCACCGGCAAACAAACATGGGAAAAATTTTTATCAAAAAAGTAATTGGTAATTAATTTAGCACCTTCTTTACCCTTTAAAGAAAAACCTCCTTCGGGAATCAGAACATGTTCTCCATATTTATTTTTTAGTTCGTTTAAAAATTCTTTATCCATTTTTCGATAAGAAGAACGGCTGATAAATTCAAGTTGCATACCACATTGCCTGCAAAACAATAAAGTGTGCGAAAGAGTTTTTGGCTTTTCGCCACGCACGATTCCAACACAATTCAGATTCATCTTTGCGCAGGCAAATGCAGTAGCAGCAAGATGATTGGAGTAGGCGCCTCCAAAAGTGATTATAGTTTTGTGAACCGATTCTCTTGCTTCTTTCAAAAAATAAATCAGTTTGAATAATTTATTTCCTGAAACTACCGGATGAATCTCATCCAGCCTCAACATCCACACTTCAATATCTTTTTCTTTAAATAGATCATCTCTCAATTCTAAAATCTGTGGCTCTTTGCAACCGATTGTTAAGAATATGTCTTTATCAGTAGATTGTGGCATAAATCTTTCTTTCTTATTTTCGCAGCAATTTAATTATTAAAAAACTTTATAAACTCAATTGATTCTAAAGATGAAGCCTACACTTTTAATTTTAGCAGCAGGAATGGGAAGCCGTTACGGAGGTATTAAACAAATGGATTCGTTTGGTCCAAACGGAGAAACAATTATAGATTATTCAATTTATGATGCAATAGCGAGTGGTTTCGGAAAAGTTGTATTTATTATCCGTGAATCTTTTGCTGAAGATTTTAAGAATTTATTTGAACCAAAATTAAAAGGAAAAGTAAAAACAGACTATGTGATCCAGGAAATGGATTCATTTACAGAAGGTTTTAAATTACCTGAAGAACGCGTTAAACCCTGGGGAACCGCTCATGCTGTTTTATGCGCCAAAGATGCTATTAAAGAACCTTTTGCTGTTATCAATGCTGACGATTTTTACGGAAGAGATGCATTTGAAAAAGCCGTAAAGTTTCTTACAGAAGAAGTATCGCCCAAAAAATATTGCATTATTGGTTACGAACTTTCAAAAACCATTTCAGAAAATGGAACCGTGAGCCGCGGTGTATGCGAAGTGGACATTAAAGGAAACTTAACGCATATTAATGAACGCACTAAAATTTTTCCTGAAGACGGAAAAATATATTATACAGAAGATGCACTTAAAGTTCCCTTGCCAGCCGATACTGTGGTAAGCATGAATTTTTGGGGATTCGATCCAAATGTTTTTGAATACATTCAAAAGTTATTCTTTAGATTTTTACAGGAAAATGGTGATAATCCTAAAGCTGAATTTTTCATTCCGATCATTGGCGATTCCTTTATCGGTGAAGGCAAAGGAGAAATAAAAGTTATCCCTACTTCTGCACAATGGTTTGGGGTTACTTATAAAGAAGATGCACCCCAGGTAAAAGAAGAAATTCATAAATTAATAGCTGGGGGAGAATATCCTGAACATTTATTTTGAAGAGCTACTTAAGAATAAAAATTTAATTTATTTGTTTATTTACTACAAAAAAGGAAAGCCGGAATTAAAATCCCGGCTTTCCTTTTTAAACTTTTAAGTATAATCAAATAAAGATTTTAATTTCCCTTTACCTTATAGACAAAATCCTCTAATTTCTTTATTTGTTTCACGCGATTCAAACCTTTTAAAGTATTCACAGTTGGCGGCTTAATAGTGATGTCCTTATCTTTCTTCACTTGCTTCAAAGCATCATAAATATTTTGGGTTTTTATGGCAAAAACAACACCATCGGCGTTTGTTTCTTTACTGCTGATAATACCGATCACTTCACCATTTTGATTAATAACAGGACCGCCGCTATTACCCGGATTGGCTGAAATGCTGATTTGGTAAGAAGTAGTATCTCCGTAATAACCAGATTTAGCACTTAAATAACCTTCGCCATATACCACTTCTTCACGTGGGTAGCCGAGTGTAAATATTGGTTCTGCAAGTTCGGCAGCAGATCTTGGAAATGTATAAGGCAGGCCATTTACCTGTTGAAAAGAAGTGTCTGTTATTTTTAGAATCGCCAGGTCTGTTGTGGAATTCGAATAAACCTGTTGTGCATAAAACTGGTCACCTTTTTTATTTTCCACTATCAGGTTTTTTGCATTTTCCACTACATGTGCATTGGTAATTAAATAACCCCTGCCATCAATTAAAAAACCGGTAGCCCTGAAATCTGCTTTAAATTTAGGCCGTGCAGGGGCAGCAGCGGTGGTTGCATCTTTTAATTTATGCTCAATTTCATTCAGTTTATATTCAAACTGATTTAGTTTGTGATCAACAAGGGGTGTAATAACAGCCTCTTTCTTATTTTCAGAATACTTGGAAATAACGGTAGCAGTGCTTAAAGAAACAATACAGGCAATGGCGGCAGCTACCGCAATCGTACGCCGGTATCGGTTCCATAAATAGATGATTTTAGCTTTTGTTTTTCCATTACTTCCTGAAATAAAACCTTCATTAATGAGCTTATTTTCGGCTTCTTTCAAATTGTGCCGAAGTTTTTTTTGCTCACTCATTCTTTCAAGCTCATCAAGAAAAAAAGAATGTTCTGCGACCATTTGGTCAATTTCAGGATTATTTTTCTTCAATTCTTCAAAAAACAATTCCTCTTTCTCATCCATTTGACCATTCCGATATCTTTCAATCGCGTCAAAAAGTAGATTATCTTCCATTTTTAGTCCTTATTTTTATATTGTGCGAAGAATATTTTTTTTAATCTCACAAGACATTTATATTTCTGCGTTTTTGCATTGTCTGCGTTAGTATATCCAAATAAATCAGCTATTTCCGGCATTGATTTTTTTTCCAGGTAAAAAGCCTCCAACAAACTCTTGCAAGGCTCTCCTATCTTTTTTAATGCACTTTCCATAAAAAGAAAATCACTGTTCTTTTTTTCATGGTATTCAATTTCGTCATCCACGGGTACAATTTCCTCAATAGTTTCAATTGACGGGTTAAACCGGTTTTGTTTTTGTAATTTTTTTAACCATAGCCGCCGGCAAATTGAATACAGGTAAGTTTGCAACTGGCAACTTAATGTAAAAGAACCTGATTTAGCTTTTTCGAATAAAACGATCATCGCCTCCTGGAAAACATCTAACGCATCATCTGTATAACCATTATTTTTTATTATAAAAGCCTTGATTACTGTAAAATTATCCCGATAAATAGTTTCAATAGCTTCTGTATCATTGGCTGCAAGACCTTTTATTAAAATTGCTTCCTGTTCAATCGTTTTCACTCAACTAATAATTAATACTTATAAAATGGAAAAGTAACCCAAATAATTTTTTAAAAAAATTTTATGGTTGGGTTACTTTTTAAGATTATGGGTATAAATAAGAAATATTTAAAAATCTAAAATTAAACAAAATGAAAAAATTATTGCTCGTTTTCACAGTAGCTGCATTTTTAACAGCATGTAATGGTAACTCATCTTCAAAAGAAACAACAACAGATTCTACAACAGTAACTACTGCTGATACAACTGCAGCTCCAGCGCCAGCAACAATGGATTCTACAAAAATGGCTACTGATACCACCAGCAAAATGAGTGCAGATACAACAAAAAAGAAATAATCATAATCTATAGTTATTTTTATTGCTTACAATGTTTATTTGACAGGCAATCTAAGAGCCGTCTCCTATGGAGACGGTTTTTTTTGCTACCCTTTTTGCTGTTGAAAAAGGTAAAATCATATAGTAAAAAATTACTTTAAAAAAAATACAAGAATTTGTTTTTTGATTAGAGACCAAACCTTACTTTTGCGCCGGAGAGATGTCAGAGCGGTTTAATGAGGCGGTCTTGAAAACCGTTGAGGGTAACACCTCCGGGGGTTCGAATCCCTCTCTCTCCGCTGAAATTCTACTCTTTTAAATAAGAAAAATAAAAACTCCTGTAAAATCAAAATATTTACAGGAGTTTTTATTTACAGAGTTACTATTAATGTTTGCATTTATACTACAACTTGATTCCCAGTTTTATCCCTGTGAAATAATAGGAATCGTTCTTTTTGGGATTTCCCCTGGGAAGCCCTTCTTCCACAAAAGGAACGCTTTTTCTATAAGACAATTCCACAGCTTCCGGGCCTTTTGCCTGGTTAAGTACATCCAGGTTGACGTAAGATTTACTTACATCATCCAGGTAATCCGTGAAAAGAAAGCGATATCCAAACTCATAGCAGATCTCCCATTTTGGGTTGATAACAACCTTCCACCCCACACCAAGTGGAATGCAAACCTGGGTAAGCGAATATTTTTTTCTGGACGGATATTGCGATAAGCCCTCTCCTTCTGTGCTCAAAGGTTGTAAAAAGGTTTTTACATTATTTTTATCATAGGTATAAGGATTAAAATGAAAAACGCCTACGCACCCAAAAAAATAGGGATAAGCGTAAAAACCCTGGGGGTCCATCAATGGAATCTCTATACCTACATTAGCTTCCAGAATATTGGTCTTAAAGTTTAGATTACGGGCTTTTAAATCCGCTTGGGTATTGTACTTGTCATTTCCGGCCACGGTTCCAAATCCAATACCGCCTCTAAAATTAATAAAATTGCCCGTATTATATTTTATATTGATACTGGCTGAAGGCCTCATAGTATTAAAAGCTACTCTTTGCTGTGTCAAATCTCCATTGTATCCGGATACACCTAACATTACCTCTGCCACCCACTCCTGCGCAAAACAGGTATTGCTAACCAACAAAAAAATGAATAGGATTTTTTTCATAGAATTTGTTATTTCGGTTTACAAAATGAATTCATGCATTTTACTGAGTGTTTTATTCTTTTAATATTCATATAATATCATGCAAATAGTAAACGTAGCTTCAGTCCAAAATTAAGTTTTTGTAATTAAACCAATTATTTTTATCTATTAAAATTAGTTTGTTAATGAAGAGAAAATGTTCTCAGACTAATAGTACATAAAAATAATTTTGAAAAAATAATGGAGGCAAAGAGAATTGAGTAAAAAAACATATGGTATTTAACAGCCACAAACCTTATTAAAATTAGATACCCTACACATTTTCTTTTTCAAAATCATGCAACCCTATTATAAAAAAAGTAGAATCAGGCAACTACTTGATGCTGCTTTTAATTGATCAGTTTTCCGGTTAAATCAAAAAAAGGAGCTTTCCCGATCAGTGTGTCAGCATTACTTTGTAAATAGTCACCTGGTGATATTTCTCGCCAGGTTTTAAAATGGTTGATGGGAAATTTGGTTTATTCGGAGAGTCAGGGAAATGCTGGGTTTCAAGAGCCAATGCTGAATGCTTTGTAATTGGTTCTCCCCCATGATTCAAAAATTTTCCATCAAGAAAATTACCTGTATAAAATTGCAGCCCCGGTTGTGTTGTATATATTTCCATAGTTCTGCCACTTATTGAATCTGAAAGTTCTGCCACTTTTTCTAACGAGGAGTCTTTTTTGTTTAAAACAAAATTGTGATCATATCCTCCCGGCACAGCCGAGAAATCACGGCCGATTTTTTTCGGTGAAGTAAAATCAAACGGCGTGCCTTTTACAGCTTTGATTTCCCCGGTTGGAATCAACGTACTGTCAACAGGTGTATAACGATCGGCATCAATCATCAGTGTTTCATTAAGAATTGTATTACTTACATCGCCAGATAAATTAAAGTAACTGTGATTCGTTAAATTTAAAGGGGTTGCTTTGTCGGTCTCTGCTTCATACTCGATTTTTAATCCATCATCATTGGTTAATGTGTAATGAACTGTAACGTTGAGATTTCCCGGGTAACCTTCTTCCCCATCTTTGCTTAGGTATTTTAAAGTAAGTTCCGGAACCGTATCGGAAGCGATCGAGGCATCCCAAACAACTTTATCAAATCCTTTTAGTCCGCCATGCAATGAATTTTTCCCATCATTGGCAGGAACGTGGTAGGTAATTCCATCCAGTGTGAATTTTGCATCTCCAATCCTGTT
>DAHXOZ010000078.1:0-8883 GCA_027364635.1 bacterium
TTAGTTCTTCCGATAATGCCGGCTTACCCTGCAAGCCTAACCTGGTTGACATTTCGCCTTCATTCATCAGGCCATAGCGGTGCATTTCTCCATAAACTTCTATACCTTTTACTACTTTATTTTTATACGCTTTCAGTCCGCAATTAAAATCATGGAGATAAATTCCACTCGCCTTTCTTGTTGCAGCATTATATATTTTAGAAGGAATATTTTTTGAAAGTGTGTTGTCGTATCTTTTTTTCTTCCAGCCGCTTACTATATCGTAATTCTCTTCAAGTACCATCCTTCGCAGTTCTGGTATTTCATCAGGACTGTCCTGCAAATCTGCATCCATGGTAATCACCACATCGCCTTTCGCCATTTTAAAACCTTCATTAAGGGCGGCGCTTTTTCCATAATTGCGTTGAAATTTAATTCCTTTAATTAATGGATTCAATGCATGCAAATCTTGTACAACCGGCCAGGAATTATCAGAACTTCCATCATCAACCATGATAACCTCATAACTGTAATTATTTTCGTCCATTACACGCCTTATCCAAGCTTCCAGTTCGGGTAAAGATTCTTCTTCATTGTAAAGCGGAACTATTACAGAGATATCCATGTGAAAACAAATTTAACGGTCAATCTCAATTGGCCTCGGATTTTTTTTAGTGATTCCTGCGCCTATCAATGAAGCAAGTGCGCCAAAAATAAGATATCCCAGTAATGTGCCAGCTACAATAAATACCATGAAGAATTTCTTGGTTATAACAAGACCTTGGTTAATCTGTTCCTGGGTCAATTGCCCTTTTGATTCCATCCTTGTTTTGGCAGCTTCCATTGCTTTTTCTCTTACATCCGGAAAGAGATAAACAAAAATAACAATGTAGATGATCATGATAGCAGTGACTAGCGCAGCAATTTTAAATCCATGAGCAAAGTAGTTCCCAAAAGTGGAATTATGATCAATTTGTTTTCCGTAAATATTTACAGACCAAATAATTCCAAGAATGAAAACTGCATAGCTTATATATTGTAAAGCACTACTGGTATTCATGTTTAGGAAGTACGATACCAAAGCGATCACGATTAAGATCAAAGAAATTACAATCCCTTTAGTTGTTGAGGTTGTTACCGTTTGTTCCATGATAAATTTTATTTATTCAAAAGTAACCTGTCTTTGTTGAATATCCCAATTACTTTTCCTTTTAATTTGTGGTTGATAAATGCATTGTTTTTGCTTTTTGATACTATATCTTTTTCTTCAAAAACGTATTCATCATTTGGAACAAATAAGGTAAGATTGGCTTTTTGGCTTTCTTCAATTGAAGGTAAAGGTTGATTAAAAATTTTACGGATATTTTCGGATTGCATTTTTACAAAAGTTTCAATTGGAACTCCACAAATTGATGAAGCCCCGAATACACTTTCCAAAGTCTCCATCCCATTTTTTGCATATTGAAATTCGCACACTTTATGATCCCAATCCTGCGGCTGGTGATGAGATGCAATAAAATCGATCGTCCCTTTTTTAATTCCTTCACGCAATGCATCACGGTCTTTCTTGGTTCGCAAAGGAGGATTGACTTTTAAATTCGTCTCATAATCCCGGATATCTTCATCGCAAAAAAATAAATGATAAGGAGTTACCGAACAGGTTACATTCAACTTTTCTTTTTTTGCTTCAGCTATTAATTGTAAAGATTTTTCAGTAGAAATGCCGGTGAAATGAATTTTAGAATTCGTATATCGTACCAACTCTATATCTCTTGCTATCATTAGTTCTTCCGATAATGCCGGCTTACCCTGCAAGCCTAACCTGGTTGACATTTCGCCTTCATTCATCAGGCCATAGGTGCCGATAGATTTATCATCGGGCAATTGAATGATCGTTCCATCTATCGCCAAAATATATTCCAATGCTTTTTGTAAAATACCTGAAGACTGAACAGGAGCGGTACCATCAGAAAACGCAATGGCGCCATAATTAAACATGTCGAACATTTCGCTTAATTCTTTGCCTTCCGCATTTTTGGTAATTGCAGCTATCGGGTGAATAGTAACTGGTGCCGATCTGCTTTTTTGCACCAGGTATTCCACCTGGCTTTTATTAAAAACTACAGGTTGGGTATTGGGGATCAACATTACTTCTGTAAAGCCACCGGCAGCAGCAGCATTGGCACCACTCTCTACTGTTTCTTTATATTCCTGACCAGGATCACAAAAGTTGGCGAAACAATCCATCCAGCCCACTGAAACATGCAGATCTTTTATATTTATCGTTTCATCAGCTTCATCTTCATCATCGCTGACTTTGGAAATGATACCATTTTCGATAAAAATATTTTTGGTTTTTCCGTGAAAAGGAGAAGAGGGAGAAAGTATGGTTGCGTTTTTAATTAAAACCTTCATTAGGTTTATCGTAAAATTTTGTTGCGACAAATGTAGATGAAAATTTATAAATCAGCCACAAGGTTTCTATGTTATTTGTTCAAAAAAAAATTTTCGTTTTGCCAGCAATTCAGTAAACAAAGAAATAAACAGTATTTATGTTTTATTACTTTGATCTGATGGCAACTACCGGATCAAGGCGTGAAGCACTTAATGCAGGAATAATACCTGCGAGGATGCCGATAACAATACAAATGGAAATGGCAAGAAAAAGGATTCCCCCGGATATAAAAACAGGGAAATCAAATAAGTGGGTGAAAACAAGCGTGAGTAAATAAACAAGGACTAAACCTATGATTCCTCCCAGGATGCATATAATAGCTGATTCTAAGAGAAACTCTGAAAGAATACTTCTTTTCTTTGCGCCGATCGCTTTTTTTAACCCGATAATGGGTGTGCGTTCTTTTACGGTAACAAACATAATGTTGGCAATCCCAAAAGCCCCCACGACGAGGCTTAAAATACCAATAGCCCAGCCGCCAATATTGATGTTGGCGAATAAGGAACTTACACGTTCGGTGGCACCTGAAATCTGGTTAACCGCAAAATTATCCTCCTGTTTCGGGCTTAATTTTCTGATTGACCTCATTACTCCTTCAAGATCATCTGCCAGTTCCTGGGAACTTATATCGTTCTTGCCGGTTACAATAATTTTAGGAGAACTATATTTTTCATTGATCAAATTTCTTGCAAAACGATAGGGCACAAGAATGCTTCGGTCGTAATCCATGCCTATCATCGATTTCCCTGTCTTTTCAATTACACCAATAATAATTGCTTTATGTTTTTTTACATTTACTTCTTTCCCTACTGCAAGTGCGGGATTCCCAAATAAATTTTCAGCATTCGAGTATCCCATAATTACAACGGCACTACCAGATTCAAATTCGGCGCCTGAAATAAATCGTCCATACTCAATTGTTACAGGTTGGATATTATTTTCCTCTTCACTGATTCCATACATTTGAACACCTTCAAGTGCACTACTTTTATATTCAATATTTATAGATTGGTTTATTAAAAATGCAACATTTTTTGCAAGCGAACTTCTCTCTTTAATCAGTTTTACTTCATCAAAAGCAGGTTCCGGGCGGTTTACAAATTTCCACCATGGATAATCTGGCCCGTTGTGGAAATACTGCCATTTATCAATATAAATCGTGTTGGAGCCAAGGCTTTTGATTTGATTTTGAATATTCGTTTGAAGGCTATTAACAGTTGCTAATACGCCTATGATACAAAAAATGCCAAATGAAATTCCAATAAGAGAAAGTGAAGTACGCAATTTGTTTACCATCAGTTCCTGCATGGTTAACCTGAAAGAACTTGCCAGGATGTTGAGGGTTTTGCGCATGATCACAAATTTAATATTTCCATATGGTAAGTAGATAAAAATATGGTGAAAGGCAAAATGAAGCTATAAAATGTAAGGAACCTGTTTAAGGTGACGGATTTTACAATATGATTTTGGTAATTTGCATTTTTTAAAACATCACTTTTGGTATCTGCTAAAGAAAATTTAAGGCTTCAGAAAATACTTATTCTTGTTGCAATAACGCTGTTTATTGTAAAATTGATTGCATGGTTTATGACCGGTTCTCTTGCTATTCTAACAGATGCATTGGAAAGTATTGTAAATATTGTTGCCGGGTTTTTAGGATTGTATAGTTTAAATTTATCTGCAAAACCTAAAGATGCCGATCATCCTTACGGACACGGAAAAGTGGAATTTCTTTCAGCAGGAGTGGAGGGAAGCCTAGTAATTATTGCCGGCTTTTACATCATTTATAAAGCGGTACAAAGTTTTTTTTATCCTCACGGGATACAAAAATTGGATTACGGAATTATTTTAATTGCAGCAACTGCTGTTGTTAATTTTATCACCGGGAAAGTATGTATCAACACTGGAAGAAGAAACAATTCTTTGCAATTGATTGCAGGAGGAAAGCATTTGGTTACCGATACCTATTCCACGGTTGCGATTCTTACAGGGCTTGCTGTTATCTATTTTACCGGCTATAATTTTATCGATAGCCTCATTGCGTGTATCGTTGCCGTTATTATCATTTATACTGGGTATAAAATTGTGCGTGTTTCTGTTGCCGGTATAATGGATGAAGCAGATGAACGAATATTAAAAGATATTGTAGACCTTCTTAATAAAAACCGTAAAGAAAACTGGATTGATCTTCATAACATGAGGATCATAAAATATGGAAGTACGCTCCATTGTGATTGCCACCTTACCGTGCCATGGTATTTGAACGTACATGAATCTCACGATGAAATAGAGTCTCTTGGAACATTGATAAAAAACGAATTTGGAACCGCAGTTGAATTATTCGTTCATTCTGATGCATGCTGTGATTTTTCATGTAAAATTTGTTCCAAACAAAACTGCATGGTTCGAAAGCATGTTTTTGAAAAAAGAATAAACTGGACCATTGCCAATATTTCAAATGATGCAAGGCATAATATTTTTACTCCTGATTAAAAAAAATATCCCCTCATAGAAATGAGGGGAATCCAAAATTCAAAAACTGATTATCCATTAAGATTTTTATCCATTCTGAAGCTGAAAGGCAAAAGTCTTTCAACCCATCTTTGGTTTAAAGATTTCAATAGTTCAATTCCTTATGTAAGTTGCTAATGGATTTAAAACAGCAGAATTTGGACATTTGTATTATAAAATAAAGGTTAGCAACGGGTTATGATACTAAAAACGGCATTACCTTTTAAATATTTCATTACCGGAAAAAATAGAGTAAAGTTGCCTTTTTCATCGTAAAAAGCACAGAAAAAATACTAAGTTATTCTGTCAAATGCGCGGAGATTCTACTTAAAAAGAAGGGCTACGCCAAATGCGGCCGCAGCAGCAAGCGCACCTATAAGCATTACTTTTAAAGCGCCCGATAAAACAGGAACACCGGTAACCTTGCTTTTAAAATAGCCGAAAACAAATAAACAAATCAGTGTGGCTACCACTGAAAATTTTAAAGCTTCTTTTGAATCTTCAATAAAAAAATAGGGGCTTAAAGGGATAATTCCACCAGCGGCATAAGATAATCCGATGTTCAACGCACTTTTTGTAGCTCGGCGCGGGTCAGGCTTATCAAGCCCTAACTCAAACTTCATCATAAAATCAACCCATTGTTTTTTATCCTTTGCAATTTCTTCTGTAGCCTTCACCTGTATCTCTTCACTCAACCCAAGATTTTCAAAGAAATCACGCACTTCTTTCTTTTCCATTTCCGGAATTCTTTCCACTTCTTCATACTCTCTTTTTAATTCGCTGTTGTAGTGGTCTTTTTCGGTTTTACCGGCAAGGTAACCTCCCAATCCCATGGCGATGCTCCCCGCTACAATTTCTGCGATGCCTGCTATTACAATAATAGAACTGTTGGCCACTGCCCCGGTGAGGCCGGCTGCCAATGCAAACGGAACAGTAAGGCCATCACTCATGCCGATAACCACATCCGTTAAAAAATCTGAGCTTTCCAAATGTTCCTCTGTATGATGAAGGTGATCGTGCATGATAGGAATTGTAAGTTGTTAGTTTTTATTTATGAGTAATGAATAATCAACCTTTATAAGAAATTTTGTAGACTACACCATTATAATCATCGCTTACCAGCAAGGAACCATCTTTTAAAAATTGTACATCAACCGGGCGACCGTTCGCTTCTTTGTTATCCTGTAACCAGCCATAGGCGAATGGTATGGGATCAGAATAATTTCCGGTACTGTCTTTTTTTAAAACTACTACACGATAGCCATCAGGAATACTTCTGTTCCAACTTCCGTGTTCGGCGATAAAAATAGCATTTTTATATTCTGCCGGAAACTTATTTTCTTTATTGAATCTCATACCCAACGATGCAACATGGGCGCCTAATAATTTTACAGGCGGCGTATAATCTGCGCAATTTTTTCCTTTCCCGAACTCCGGATCGGGAATATTGCCCTGGTGGCAATAAGGAAATCCGAAATTCATTCCGGCATGTGTTGCCTTGTTCAATTCATCGCTGGGAATGGTATCGCCCAAATTATCGCGGCCATTATCAGTGAACCACATTTCTTTGGTATCAGGATTCCAGTCAAACCCAACAGAGTTCCTTACACCGCTTGCATAAATTTCAAAACCTGAACCATCAGCATTTATGCGGCAAATAGTGCCATAATAAGGCTTTGTGGGAATACAAACATTGCAGGGGGCACCCACACCCACATACAATTTATTATCAGGGCCAAAAGAAATGTACCGTAATCCATGATGCGCATCTGAAGGAAATTGATCATAAACTACTGTTGGTTTTGGAGGATTGGCCAAATTCGATTCAATATTATCCATCCTGTAAATAGTTGAGCTGGCGCCGATGTACAAACTGCCATCCTTAAAAGCAACACCATTGGCAGAATTAAGCCCGCTGGCTATTTCGTAAACGCTATCGGCATTGCCATCATTATTTTTATCAGGTATGGCATATACTTTGTCATTTCGGGTACCCACAAAAACGGTTCCTGCAGGAGAAACGCAAAGGCTTCTGGCATTCGGCACCTCAGCATATACGCTTATTTTAAAACCTTCAGGAAGGGTTATTTTATCCAGTTTGTATTTATTAAAAAGCGCATTATTTGTTGGTTCACTGGTGTTAGCAGATAAGTTTGAATGACTGCTTTTATTATTACAACTTGCTGCCAAAATCAAAAAAGAAAAAATTGAGAGAGCGAAAACAATTTTTTTTGCGACAGAATTAAGACGATTCATAAAAAAAATTTTAGTTAATGAACATTATAGCAAATAATCACAATTAATCAGCCAATTTCCGAAATAAATTTGATAGTTGCCGAAAACCAATGTTCATGGCACAGGAATTTACTGATTAAAAAGTATTTATGCCTGGTGCGTGGTGAATGCGATGTATTTGTAAGCGATGTTCTAAAAATCAGGATGTAAATATAAACAACCACTTACTTTGAAAAAGCTGGAAAATATTTTTAAAATATTAATTGGATGGTTTCTTTACTTTGTATAAAATAACGCGGATACAGTTGAATAAAGTTTTGATCATAGACGACGAAGAGAAATTAAGAAATCTGTTAGGCAGGCTTATAAAACTGGAAGGTTTTATCGTTAGTGAAACCGGCAACCTGAAACAGGCCTATAAAGCGATTGATAGAGAGGAACCTGATGTAATTCTTTGCGATGTAAAATTACCTGATGGCAATGGTATTGATTTTATTAAGGAAGTAAAAGCGAAATATCCTGTTGTGGAAATTATTTTACTTACCGCTTATGGCAATATACCCGACGGGATACAGGCGATGAAGAACGGTGCATTCGATTATATAGTAAAAGGCAATGATAATAATAAAATAATTCCTTTACTCAACAAGGCGATTGAAAAAGTAGAATTAAAAAAGAAGATTGCTTCTTTGGAAAAACAGGTGGGTAAAAAATATACTTTCGAAAGTATCATCGGTTCTTCCTCCTTAATTACTGCTGCTATTGAAATGGCCAAAAAAGTTGCGCCGACCAATACTACAGTTTTATTGCTGGGCGAAACAGGAACAGGAAAAGAAGTTTTTGCCCAGGCGATTCACAATGCAAGTGCAAGGTCAGGTAAGCCTTTTATGGCGCTGAATTGTAGCTCATTTTCAAAAGAACTTTTGGAAAGCGAATTATTTGGCCATAAAGCCGGCGCATTTTCCGGGGCAATAAAAGATAAAAAAGGCCTGATAGAAGAAGCTGATGCAGGCTCCTTATTTTTAGATGAGATAGGCGAAATGCCTTTGGAACTGCAACCCAAATTATTACGTGTATTGGAAACCAGCGAATTCATTAAAGTGGGCGATACGCATACTACCAAGGTGGATGTAAGAATAATTGCGGCAACGAACCGGGATCTTGAAGAAGATGTGAAAGAGATTAAATTCAGAGAAGACCTTTATTATCGTTTGAATGTATTTACTATCATGTTACCCCCTCTTCGTGAAAGAAGAAAAGATATTCCTGTTTTATCAAGGTTCTTCCTTGACATCTTTTCAACAAAAACCAATAATAGGGTCACGGGGATGAACAAAGAATTTTTAGAACATCTTCAACAACATGAATGGAAAGGGAATATCCGCGAATTAAAAAACATTATAGAAAGAGCTGTTATCTTAGCCAGGGGGCCGGAACTCACATTAGAAGATCTTCCTCTGGAATTACAGGCTGGTAACCTTAATTCTTCCAAAACAATATCATCTTTTGATCTCGCAACGATAGAAAAAATTCACATTCAAAAAGTGTTACTTTATACGAAAGGCAATAAAACGGAAGCTGCAAAATTGCTTAACATAGGCTTAACCACTTTGTACAGGAAGATAGAAGAATATGAGTTGTCATAATAATCAAGCCTTTCATTTTGATACAACCCTTTCCAAAATGAAAGGGTTTTTTAATTA
>DAHXOZ010000078.1:8892-9479 GCA_027364635.1 bacterium
GAAGAATATGAGTTGTCATAATAATCAAGCCTTTCATTTTGATACAACCCTTTCCAAAATGAAAGGGTTTTTTAATTATTAAAAATCTCCCTAAATGTAAATTATCTTCTGAAAGCATTTGCAGCACTACATCGTACATCATAGATCATACATCGTACAATAAAAGGCACTTCTTTTGGCAATAGCTACTGCGATTGTTCAAAATGTGAAAGAGTATCCTTCATCATAATTGTCTATTTAAATCAGTTATTTAAATGATGAAGGTCATTGTCTCAAGGGGACTTCGCATTTAGTTTTATAATAATTTATAAGGTGAGAAGGTTTTCAACAGAATACCGATTTTATTTCAGAAGAATAACAGGCTTTTATAGAGACTATTATCTTTCTCACCTGGCTGACAGCAATTGCATTGGCTTACATTTTTTTTAATAGTTTAAACTGGTTTTTCAAAAATAAAATAAGAAATACGATGACTGTTATTTTAATTCTTGCCGGCCTGTTAGGCTTTGTTATATTTTTTAAATCTATTGATTTCTTTGATAAAATCTAAAAACATGATCGCTCTATTCATTATCTCACTACTGGTA
>DAHXOZ010000078.1:9577-13643 GCA_027364635.1 bacterium
CATGGCAGCATGTGCAGTGGTGTTTAAAGCGATGAAAGAAAAAAATACTCAAACCCTGGGTAACTTCTACAACTACTTTATAAAGTCATGCACAAGAATTTTGCTGCCACTGTCAATAATTGTTGCTATTATTTTAATGTTCAATGGCACACCGATGACTTTCCGGGGTAAGGGTCAATTTATAAGCATGCAGGGAGACACTGTCCATGTGTCAAGAGGCCCTGCAGCAGCTATGATCGCTATTAAACAATTAGGCACTAACGGTGGCGGTTATTTCGGTGTAAACAGTTCGCACCCTTTTGAAAACCCCAGCTACTTTACCAACATGGTAGAGAATGTTTGTATTATTTTAATTCCAATCGCACTGGTTTTTGCTTTAGGCTACATCCTTAAACGAAAAAGATTTGCCTGGATAGTATTTGGGGTTATGACGTTGGGTTTTCTATTACTGGTAATTCCTTCGATCTATAATGAAATGCATGGAAATACAGACATCGCTAAAATGGGTATTTTGCAAAACCATGGAAGTATGGAGGGTAAAGAAGTGCGCTTTGGTCCTGCTGCATCGGCGTATTGGGGTATTAGTACAACCGTAACATCTAACGGTAGCGTAAACGCAATGCATGATAGTTTTACGCCATTAACAGGAATGTTTGCCATGTTGGGTATGATGATCAATTCATTTTATGGAGGGGTAGGTGTAGGTTTTTTAAACTTCTACATCTTCATCATCATCGCTGTTTTTATCAGCGGATTAATGGTGGGCAGAACCCCGGAATTTATGGGTAAAAAAATTGAAGCCAAAGAAATGAAGATTGCATCAATCATTGCTTTACTTCACCCGTTTTTAATACTCGTTGGTACAGCCATTGCATCGCACTTGTATGCTCACGATCCCACCGCTTATGCAAGCTGGCTCAATAATCCGGGGAATCATGGTTTTAGTGAGATGCTGTATGAATTTACTTCTGCATCAGCAAACAACGGCAGCGAATTCGGAGGCCTGGGAAATAGTACACCTTTCTGGAATATAGCCAGCGGAACCGTGATGTTGCTCGCACGATTTTTACCCATCATCGGGCCAGTTGCCATTGCAGGTATTCTTGCAAAAAAGAAGTATGTGCCCGAAAGCGCAGGAACACTTAAAACAGATACGTCAACATTTGGTATTATGATATTCGCCGTAATATTTATCGTCGCTGCATTGAGTTTCTTCCCGGCATTGGCGCTGGGGCCTATTTCGGAGTTCTTTGGAATGAGATAATTTTTTTAAGAGGTTTCCTTTGAAACAGCAAACACACAGTAAAACAACAAATATTCGAAAATATTAATTTCCTTTTGGTCCAATAAATTTTAAATCATGTCAGTACATAGAAGAGAACAAAAATTATTCGAACGTTCATCGGTGAATGAAGCGCTCAGGCAATCATTCATCAAACTTAATCCCCGTATCATGTTCCGTAACCCGGTAATGTTCACGGTAGAGATTTGCACGGCCATAATGCTGGCCGTTTGCATATGGATTTTCACTGGTGAAAAAGCGCAAGGCAGCCTGGTATATAACATAATTGTATTCGTAGTATTATTCTTAACCTTATTGTTTGCCAACTTTGCAGAAGCCATAGCAGAAGCAAGAGGTAAAGCACAGGCCGACAGCCTCAGGAAAACAAGAGAAGATACTCCCGCAAAAAAAATATTTCCTGTTGGTGAAATATTTACCAATGAGGTTAAGATCGTTCCTTCTTCCCAATTAAGTAAAGGCGATTTTTTTCTTTGTGAAACCGGTGATATTATACCAATCGATGGAGAAATAGTACAGGGTATTGCAACAATTGATGAGAGCGCAATCACCGGCGAATCTGCTCCTGTGATACGGGAAGCAGGCGGTGATAAATCTTCTGTAACAGGTGGTACAAAGGTACTCAGCGATCATATAAAAGTTCGTGTTACAACAGAACCGGGCGAAAGTTTTTTAGATAAAATGATAGCATTGGTTGAAGGTGCATCAAGGCAAAAAACACCCAACGAAATTGCATTGACAATTTTATTGGCTGGCTTTACACTCATCTTTATAATTGTTTGTGTAACGCTTGAACCTTTTGGTAAATATGCTAATACGCCAATAACTATTGCTGCATTCATTTCGTTGTTTGTATGTCTTATACCTACAACAATTGGAGGCCTGCTAAGCGCCATCGGCATTGCCGGAATGGACAGGGCTTTAAGAGCAAACGTTATTACGAAAAGCGGTAAGGCTGTTGAAACCGCCGGTGACATTGATACCCTGCTATTAGATAAAACAGGAACCATAACCATCGGCAACCGAAAGGCCACCAATTTTTATCCGGCTAACGGTATCCCAATAGACGCTTTTATCCGGGCATGTGCTTTATCTTCTTTAGCAGATGAAACACCGGAAGGAAAGTCAATAATAGAATTATCCAATCTTGATAAAAATTCTTTCGATACTACCGGCGCAAAATTTATTGAGTTTACTGCAGAAACAAGAAGTAGCGGTATTAACCTGCCCAATGGTTTAAAAATCCGTAAAGGAGCTTTTGATTCTATAAGGAACATAGTAACAAAGGCTGGTAATGATTTTCCGGCTGAAACTGCTGACAGGGTAAAGATAATTTCTTCAAATGGAGGAACACCGTTAGTAGTAAGTGAGAATGGAAAAGTGTCAGGCGTAATAGAATTGCAGGACATTATTAAACCCGGCATTAATGAGCGTTTTGAACGATTAAGAAAGATGGGCATTAAAACGGTTATGGTTACCGGCGATAATCCATTAACAGCAAAGTTTATTGCAGAAAAAGCAGGCGTAGACGATTTTATTGCTGAAGCAAAGCCGGAAGATAAAATGATTTATATAAAAAAAGAACAGCAACTTGGAAAATTGGTTGCTATGATGGGAGATGGCACCAATGATGCGCCGGCATTGGCCCAGGCAGATGTGGGTGTTGCAATGAACAGCGGAACAGCCGCAGCAAAGGAAGCGGGAAATATGGTTGATCTTGACAATGATCCTACAAAATTGATTGAAGTAGTAGAGATTGGTAAACAGTTGTTGATGACAAGAGGAACACTTACCACTTTCTCTATTGCAAATGATGTAGCAAAGTATTTTGCAATTGTTCCTGCGTTGTTTATTATATCTATTCCTGCATTACAAGGTTTAAATATTATGCATTTGCACAGCCCTGAAAGCGCCATTTTATCAGCAGTAATTTTTAATGCGATCATTATTCCATTACTGATACCGCTTGCATTAAAAGGAGTTGCCTATAAGCCAATTGGCGCCAGTGCTTTGCTAAGGAGAAATTTATTGATCTATGGATTGGGAGGTGTAATAGTTCCTTTTATCGGCATAAAATTATTAGACATGATTGTTAGTATTTGGTTTTAAAAAAATATCTAATAATGCCCGAAACAAGAATGTATTTCAATTAAATCATCAGTAATCTTATAAATTAAACGATGTTCATCAGTAATTCTTCTGGACCAGTATCCGCTAAAATTACCTTTAAGAGGTTCTGGCTTTCCCAGGCTTTCAAAGGGATTTCTTTGGATATCAGTTATAAGTTCAAAAACTTTAAAGGCCAATTTTTGATTTACTGTTTTAAACTTTTTCAAGCTCTCAAGAGCCGACTGGGAGAAAAGAATTTTTCTCATCAGGAAAAATTTTGTTGCAGATACTGGTCCAATTCATCCATACTGAAGATTACGGTTTTACCTTCTTCAACTTCTTTTACAGATTTATTCAGTCGGTTCCAATATTCTTCCTGGCTTTCATTTAAAACAAAGTCTGATTTTTTTTCGCGAATTGAAATAGTCACTTCAAGGCTATATTCATTTTTCAAAAAGGACTTTATTTTTTCAAAAAGCTCAATATTAAACTCTGAAGAAGGTACCTTAATTAATGCAGGAATAGATATAATAAACAACGCCGGAACAATAGCAAAATATTTTGCTACATCATTTGCAATGGAGAAATTTATTGATCTATGGATTGGGAGGTGTAATAGTTCCTTTTATCGGCATAAAATTATTAGACATGATTGTT
>DAHXOZ010000079.1 GCA_027364635.1 bacterium
ATGCCGGAGCACAAAATATCGAAGCTACTTTGGCCACCTATGCAAAAGATTATGGTCAGGGAAAAATGTACCTGCAATACGATAAATCTTCTTATGTTCCGGGTGAAACGGTTTGGTTCAAGGATTACCTGATGAAAGGCATGTTTCCGGATGATGAAAGCAAAACAGTTTATATCGATTGGATCGGTGAGAATGGAAATATTTTGTTGCACAGCGTTTGTGCTGTTGAAAATGCCTCCACATTTGGCCAGTTTGAAATTCCTGTAAACTATACAGGTCAATTCATTCATGTACGGGCATATACAAAATGGATGTTGAATTTTGATACTTCTTTTTTGTACAACCATGACTTAAAAATACTTTCTGATGAAAAAAAATCGTTAGTAAAAAGCAAGCTTATTACTGAATTGAATTTCTTTCCTGAAGGAGGGGATGCCATTGCAGGAATTACCAACAAAATTGTTTTTGAAGCTAATGATCAATACGGAAGGCCGGTATTAATACAAGGTGTGATAAAAGATAATAACGGTTCTGTAGTTGACAGTCTCAAAATTATCCACAATGGAATGGGCTATTTTTTTATTTTTCCTCATGAAGGACAAACCTTTTCTGCATTTTGGGAAGATGAATACGGAACCGAACATTCAACTCCGCTATCTTCCATAAAAACCAACGGTGCAGGATTGCGTGTAACCATTTCCGGTAGTAAAAGGATTTTCCTGGTAAGCACGCCCGCTTCTTCTGCTTTAACAGGTATTCATATTTTAGGTACAATGTACGAACATAAGATATTTGCCCTGGATGAAACGCTTGAAAATGGAAAAGCCGAGGGAACGATTCCAACGGAATCCTTACCAAGTGGAATCCTTACCATTACTGTTTTTGATCAACAATGGAAACCACTTGCTGAAAGGATTACTTATGTGAACAACGAAGATTATCTTTTTCAACCCGAAGTAAATTTTATTGAGACAGGGTTTAAAAAAAGAGCAAAAAATGATCTTCAAATTTCTGTTCCCGGTAATATTTCTGCTAATTTATCTGTTTCCGTTACCGATGCAAAATTAGAATCGGATAATAGCGATAACATTATTTCTCATCTCTTATTAACGGGTGAATTAAAAGGAAAAGTTTATGATCCGGCTTATTATTTTTCAAATAACAGTGACACTATTGCGCAACAACTCGATCTTGTAATGCTTACCCATGGCTGGCGCAGGTTTAATTGGGAAAACGTGGTCCAGGGAAAATTCCCTGTAATTAAATATGCAAAAGACACGTCGTATCTTTCTTTATCCGGTAAAGTAATAGGTGCAACGCCGGAACAGTTGCGAAAAGCAGGTGATATTATTTTGATGCTTACTGAAAAAAATTCCAGCACCCAAACCTTTACGATTCCTGTAGAAACCAATGGATATTTTAATGATCCTTCTTTAATACTTTTTGATACGGCGCAAATATTTTATGATTTTGCTACCAAAAAAACAATGAGCAAAGTTTCGGTACAATTTATGCCTGATATTCTGCCACCATTTTCAAATTATTTTAGTGCACCTTCATTTTCCAACAATTATTTTAAGGATACAACCGGTAATCATTATCATTTGCAATTGAGCAAAGAAGCTGAACTACAATTACAATATTTTAAAGGACAAGTGTTGGAAAACATCAATATCAAATCAAAAATAAAATCAAAAGTGCAATTAATAAATGACAAGTACACCAACGGAATTTTTAAAGGAGGAAATGCGACTGAACTGGATTTGGTTGACGATCCTATGTCAAACAGTTACACTGATATCATAAGTTATTTACAAGGCAAGGTTCCGTCTTTGTATTTTGACAATGCGGATCATAAGTTTTTATGGATGCGAAACAGGGCTGGTGAAAACGGGCCTGGATTGTACTTAAACGAAATGGCTACCAGTTATGATATGATTTCAAACATCCCTGTTGCTAATGTAGCGTACATAAAAGTTTTTCGTCCGGGCTTTGTAGGAGCGCCCGGAAGCGGAACCGGCGGCGCTATCGTGATCTACACTAAAATAGGGAAAGACGGAGAACCAATTTCTAACCTTAAAGGGTTAGATAACCATCAGGTGAATGGATACACAGTTGTAAGGCAATTTTATTCACCAGACTATGATAGTATTGCAACTGACGATAAAAAGGATTTACGAACAACATTGTATTGGAACCCAACCGTTACTACTTCTCCTGAACAAAATAAAGTGAACCTTACTTTCTTTAATAATGATTTTACTGACGAATACAGAGTAATCGTTGAAGGAATAACAAACGACGGCCGCCTAACACATATTGAAAAAATAGTAAAATAATTTTTTACTGATTTACTTTCGCTATTCATGATGGAACAAAAAAAATTAGTTGTTATCGGTGGTGGAGCTGCAGGTTTTTTTTGTGCTGTAAATGCAGCAGCAACAGATACTGAACTTGAGGTTACAATAATTGAAAAATCGGGAAAACTATTGAGCAAGGTAAGAGTGAGTGGTGGCGGACGTTGCAACGTTACTCATTCGTGCTTTAGTATTGCAGAGATGATCAAAAAATATCCCCGTGGCGAAAAGTTTTTGAAGCAGGCATTTCATCATTTTTTTACTAACAATACGATTGAATGGTTTGAAAAGAGAAACGTAAAATTAAAAACCGAAGCCGACGGAAGAATGTTTCCTGAAAGTAATTCTTCTGAAACGATTATCAACTGCCTTTTACATGAAGCCAATAAATATGATGTAGAAATTTTGATGAACCGTGAAATTGTAAAAATTGAAAAACCTACTGAGAAAGAAAATGAGAAAGAAAATAGGTTTCAGGTAATTTCTAAAGACGGGTTTGTTTTAGAGGCTGATTTTATTTGTATTGCTTGTGGCGGTTTTCATAGACCGGATCAATATAGCTGGCTTACCAAATTGGGGCATAGTTTTGAAAGCCCCGTTCCATCTTTATTTACATTTAATGTTCCAAAAAATCCAATTTCAGGGCTAATGGGAATTTCTCTTGAAAATGTGCATGTAAAAATCAACGGTACAAAATTTTCGCAAAAGGGATCAATGCTTATTACGCATTGGGGATTTAGCGGTCCCGTAGTTTTAAAATTGTCTGCTTTTGCGGCACGTGATCTATCAGAAATGAATTATGATTTTTCGATTTCTGTTAATTGGCTCGCTGACTATCATGAAAATTTGATTTTAGAAAAACTGAAATTAGTAAGGCATGAGTTTGCTTCAAAAAAAATAATCAATAAAAATCCATTCAACCTCCCGCAACGTTTATGGGAGTATCATTTGCAACAATGTGGAATTAATTTGGAAATACGCTGGGCCGATCTTCCTGCAAAACAACAAAATCAATTAGCAAAACAGCTTTGTTCACAGCAATTTCATGTAAAAGGGAAAACCACTTTTAAAGAGGAATTTGTTACAGCCGGTGGCATAAAGCTAAATGAAGTAAATGCTAACACTATGGAAAGTAAAATTGTTCCTGGCCTTTTTTTCGCCGGAGAAATTTTGGATGTGGATGGAATTACGGGTGGCTTTAATTTTCAACATGCATGGACTAGTGGATGGATTGTAGCCTCTTCGATCAAACATTATATTGAAAACTGAAATAGAAATCTTCCTTTTTTGTTGGTTTACTGTAATTGCATTGAAACAATTCATGAAAAATATATTTAAAAAAAATCCCGTTGAGATGAGCAACGGGATTTTTTTTAAAATTAAAAACTAATTAAGCCTCATCATCTTCTTTTGATTCTTCTTCCTTCTTTTCTTTTGGTTCATCTGCCTTAGCTTCTTTCTTAGTTGTTTTTGCTTTAGCTTCTGCTGGTTTTGGCTCTTCTGCTGGTTTCGGCTCTTCTACTGGTGCAGGAGGAGCTTGATCAACAGTTGTTTCAGCTTTCATTTCTGCTTCAGGTTTTACTTCTTCCGCTTTCTTCTTTTTTGCAGGTGCTGCTTTTTTGGCAACCGGGGCTTCAGAAACCTCAGCAATCACTTCTTCAGTTTTTGCTTTTGCTTCTTCTGCAGGTGCTTCCTTATCCATTTTCTTTTTCAGATCAGCTAAAACTCCAAGATCACCTAAAGTAGTTTTTTCAACCTTGCTTTGAATTGTCTTCACGGCTTTTTTGGTAGTTTCTGCTTCAACTCTTCTTTCATTAATCTGCGCATTTTTTTCATCAGCTTTCTCTTTTTCCCAGATGCGGCTGTGACTTAAAATGATTTTTTTATCATTGCGGTCAAATTCAATTACCATGAATGGAGCGATTTCATCCAAACCGATCACCTTTTCATCTTCACGGCGAAGATGACGGGCAGGAGCAAATCCTTCCAGTCCATAAGGAAGCTGAACGGTAGCGCCTTTGTCATCGCGACGGGTAACGGTACCTTCATGAATACTTCCTACAGGGAAAGTTTCTTCCAAAGAGTTCCATGGATCTTCTTCGATTTGTTTGTGGCCTAACTGAAGTTTGCGGTTTTCTTTATCGATGCTCATGATGATGACATCAATGGTTTCGCCAACTTTCGTGTATTCATTCGGGTTATTAAAACGTTTTAGCCAGCTAAGATCACTAATGTGAATCATTCCGCCAATGCCTGGAGAAAGTTCAACAAACACACCGTAAGGAGTAATGTTTTTTACCAATCCCTTGTGCTTGCTTCCTTCAGGATATTGTGTTTCGATTGTGTTCCAAGGATCTTCTGTCATTTGTTTGATAGAAAGACTCATCTTGCGATCTTCTTTGCTGAGTGTTACAATTTTAGCTTCGTATTCATCACCCAGTTTAAAAAATTCTTTTGCATTGATTGGCGTATTTGCCCAGGTGATTTCACTTACGTGAACCAATCCTTCTACACCCGGATAAATTTCCAGGAATGCACCATAATCTTCTATATTTACCACTTTGCCTTTTACGATTTCGCCTTCTTTAATATTTTCAGGCAATGTATCCCAAGGGTGCGGAGTTAATTGTTTCAAGCCAAGACTGATACGCTTCTTATCATCATCAAAGTCAAGAACAACTACATTCAGTTTTTGATCTAATTTCAATACTTCGCCCGGATGATTGATACGCCCCCAACTGATATCTGTAATATAAAGTAAGCCGTCTAAGCCGCCAAGATCAAGGAATGCACCAAAATCGGTGATGTTTTTAATCGTTCCTTCAAGTACTTGTCCTTTTTCGAGTTTGCCGATAATTTCAGCTCTTTGTTGTTCTATATCACTTTCGATAAGCGCTTTGTGTGAAACAACCGCATTTTTAATGGCTTCATTGATTTTAACCACTTTAAATTCCATTGTTTTTCCAACAAACTGATCGTAATCTGTAACCGGTTTAACATCGATCTGGGAACCAGGTAAAAAGGTTTCCATTCCAAATACATCAACGATAAGACCACCTTTGGTTTTGCTGGTAACAAGCCCCGTAACAATCTCGCCACTTTTATGCATTTCAACAATCTTTTCCCATGCACGGGTTGTGCGTGCTTGTTTGCGGCTCAGGTGAAGGTTACCATCTTTGTCTTCTTTTTCAGCTACCATTACTTCCACTTCATCTCCAACTTTTAAATTGGGTATGTCACGGAATTCGTTTAAACCAACAAGGCCGTCACTCTTAAAGCCAATGTTGATAACAACGTCTGTTTTGGTCATTGCAACTACAGTTCCGGTAACCATTTCTCCGTCATTGATCTGTTTAAAGGTTTTATCGTAAACCTCGTCATACTTTTCTCTTTCAGAACTGTTGTAAACAGTAACATTTCTTTTGTCGATGCTCCAGTCGAAATCATCATGAGGAGTTGAAAGTGCTTCTTCATGAATTTCAACTTCTGTAGGTTGAGGTTCGGTAGCTGCCTGTGTAGATTCTACATCCGGGAAATCAGGGAAAGGAACTCCTTCAATTCCGCCTTGCGGACGGTTTTCGGTTGAAATTTCCAATTCTTCTGATTTGGTTTCTTTATTTTCTGTATCCATTTTATTGTAGCAGGTAATTTTGTTTTTGCTGTATCCTTTAAAGGATCCTGCTGATCAGCATTTTTTGGTTATAAATAAATTTCTATCATTTTTGTTCCCTTTTTTTATTTGGGAGTGCAAAGGTAAGTAAATACAGTATAACAGCCACACATGGTTACTAAAATTCAAGCTAATAAATTGCTTTTTCTTATTAACAGCTAATTCTTAAATTGCAAGCGATTGTATATTAAATAAAATTGAATGAAGCGTTGGTTAAAAAGCCTGCAACAAACCCATCTGTTCAAATCGATGGTTTATTTTATCATAGGTGTTTTTACCTACCCCGGAGTTGCTATTATCAATAAATTAAAAATAACCGGCACAGAGAACATCAAAAACCTTCCCAGGAAAAACGTATTGTTTGTAAGCAACCACCAAACTTATTTTGCGGATGTGATCACATTGATTCATATTTTTTGCGCCGTTAAATGGCGCAGGCAAAATAAATTAGGCATTCCGTTTTATTTATTAAATCCGTTTACGCGAGTTTATTTTGTTGCAGCAGCAGAAACGATGAAAAGTACCTGGATCAGCAGGTTTTTCAGATGGGGCGGAGCGATTACGGTAAAACGTACCTGGAAAAAAGAGGGTAACGAAGTAAGGCGTGGTCTTGACCCTGGCGACACGAGGAAGATTTCAAAAGCACTGGAAAATAATTGGGTGATTACTTTCCCGCAGGGAACTACTAAAGCCTTTGCACCGGGAAGAAAAGGAACGGCATTTATTATTAAACATCACAGGCCAATTGTTGTACCGGTGGTTATCAACGGTTTTCGGCGGGCCTTTGATAAGAAAGGACTGAAACTTAAAAAGAAAGGAACATTGCTGTCAGTTAATTTTAAGGAACCGATGCACTTTACTTATGAAGAAAGTATTGACGAAATTCTGGAAAGAGTGATGGATGCAATTGAGCAAAGCGAAAAGTTTAAGTTGCCCATTAACCACCATACTGCTTTGGAAGTGAAACATTAAAAAGCTTTTTACCAGTAAAAGAACAAATAATTGAGATTTTTATTTTCAATAAAAAAACCGGTTAAAATCCTATTTGTCACCTTCCTCTCTCACATTCATAAACAGCGCTTTTAATTCTGAAGCATCACCGGGTTTCATTTTACCTGCAAGAATTAATCTTAACTGGCGACGGCGCAATGCACCGTGATAAAGCTCTGTTTCATGTTCCGTTTCAGGCTCTATTTTTGGAACAGTTCTTGGTTTCCCATTTGGATCAAGTGCTACAAAAGTGTAATAGGCTTCGTTACTCGTATATCGATATTGCTGAATAATATCTTCGCCCCAAACTTTTAGATAAATTTCGATGCTCGTGTTAAAAGCCCTTGTAACTTTTGCTTCTATATGCACCACGTTTCCGAGCTTGATCGGATTGGTAAACGAAATATTGTCTACAGAAGCGGTAACTACCGGAGCGTTACAATGTTTGCTACCCGATAGTGCGGCTGCAATATCCATCCAGTACATCAACCGGCCGCCCATCAGGTTCTCAAATAAATTGGTATCGTTTGGCAACACCAATTCCGTCATAACTATTAAACTCTCTGAAGGTTTTTTCACAATCATTCCAAAATTTTTGCAAAGATAGCCTTCTAATCAGCAAATAACCTAATCAGGATCAGTCAATTATTTTTGGAGAATCGTTGCCAATTGCAGAATTTCGACTTTTAATTTCATTTATGAATATTTCTTTCGAAGACACCAAAACGGCGTTTGCTTATAAATCGGATCCGGAACTAAAAAGAGCTCATTTTATTTTGAATTCCATGTCCAAACCCTGGTTAGTAAAACTGGGATTATGGCTTACGCCTCTTGCACTAAAATTAAAATTGCCTGTAAAAGGCCTTATCAGGAAAACTATTTTTAGCCAGTTTGTTGGAGGCGAAACATTGCAAAAAACTTCTGCTGTTGTAGAAAAATTGGCCAAATTCCATGTTCAGGTAATTTTGGATTATGGAGTTGAAGGAAAAGAAGGAGAACAAAATTTTGATCATGCCTCAGAAGAGTTTATTAAAGTAATTCAATATGCGGCAACGCAACCCAACATTCCTTTTATGAGTATTAAGCTTACCGGGATGTCTCGTTTTGAATTGTTTAAAAAAATTGATAGCCTTGCTGATTATCGGGATGTTGTCATGGGAAAAATTCCTTTGGAGAAATTAACCGATGATGAAAAGGCAGAGTGGGAGAGAGTGGTGAGTAGATTACGTTCGATATGCGAAGTTGCTTCAAAAACCAATGTAGGCGTTTTAATAGATGCAGAAGAAAGTTGGATACAACATGCTGAAGATGCGATTACAACTCAAATGATGAGAGAGTTCAATATTGAAAGAGCTGTTATTTATAATACGGCACAACTTTACAGGCACGATAGATTACAGTTTATAAAAGACAGTTGCCGCTTCGCTAAAGAAAATAATTTTATCCCCGCAATGAAGCTGGTTCGTGGTGCTTATATGGAACGCGAACGAAAACGGGCTGCAGAAATGAACTATCCTTCACCTATAAATGCTACCAAGCAGGCAACCGACGATGAATTTAATGCGGCGGTTGAGTTTTGTGTTAATCCTCAAAACAATATGCATGTGATAATTGGTTCTCATAATGAATACAGCAATTTGTATGCGACGCAATTGATGGAAGAATTTGACTTGCCACATAACGATCCGCGTATTCATTTTTCGCAATTGTACGGCATGAGCGATAACATCACTTTCAATCTTGCCAAAGCGGGTTGTAACGTAAGTAAGTATTTACCATTTGGGCCGATAAAAGATGTAATTCCTTACCTGATGAGGCGTGCCCAGGAAAATTCTTCGGTAAGCGGACAGACCGGAAGAGAATTATTATTAATTAAAAAAGAATTAAAAAGAAGGGAAGTTAGTAACTGATTGTTGATAATTATCAATAAAAATGAAGGTATTTTTTTCGTTATCAAAAAAAATTATCTTTGTCGACATTAACTAACATTATGAGTAAACTCTTATTAAGCTCATTTCTATTTATTTGTACCAGTGTTACTTCTTTTTCTCAAACCAAAACAGTTCCTGCTGTCAAAATAAACCAATCAATAAAAATTGATGGAAACCCCGATGATGCTGAATGGAAAGGCATTCCTTATATTTCCGATTTTGTAACTTCTACCCCGGTTTTTGGTAAAAAAGCCGATGAAACGCACGTTAAAATTGCATACGATAATACGGCTGTTTATGTATTGGCTTATATGCATGATGATCCTAAAAATATCAAGCGGCAACTAACCGCGCGAGATGATATTGATGAAAAAGACGTAGATGTATTTGGTATTGAGATCGATACTTATAATGATAAGCAGAATGCTTTTTTGTTTAAAGTTTCCGCAGCGGGAGTGCAGGAGGATGCTAAAATTTCGACCACAGAAGATGATACATGGAATGCTGTTTGGGAAAGTAAAGTGAGTATTAAAAATAACGGTTGGATCGTTGAAATGAAAATTCCCTTCAGTGCCATTCGTTTTTCAAAAAGTAATTTACAAACATGGGGCATTCAGTTTACGCGATTCAGAAGAGTGAATAATGAAACTTCTACCTGGAGTCCTGATGATCCAACTATAGATGGGACTATCAATAAATTTGGTGAATGGACCGGTTTGAAAGACATTGTTCCTCCTGTGAGGCTTTCATTTCTGCCGTATCTTTCCGGGGGTGTAAATATTTCACCTGTAGGAAATAAAAATCATACCGAGTTTTTAAAAAGCGGTGGTATGGATGTAAAATATGGAATCAATGAGAGCTTTACGCTCGACCTTACTTTGATACCTGATTTTGCCCAGGTTCAATCGGATAATATTGTTTTAAATCTAAGTCCGTTCGATATAAAATTTGAGGATTTCCGTCCTTTTTTCACAGAAGGAACGGAACTGTTTAATAAGGCAGGAATTTTTTATTCAAGAAGAATAGGGGCTGCGCCATCCGGCTCTTATGGTGTATTAGCAAAAGCGGCTTCAAATCCAAATTATGATATTATCAAAAACCCGGGGATAACAAGATTGATCAATGGAACTAAATTCTCGGGCCGAACGAAAGGCAATTTAGGGATTGGGATTTTTAATGCGCTAACTTCTAATATGAATGCTGAAATTTTAGATAAGTCTACAGATTCAACTATTCATATTCAAACAGAGCCGTTAACCAATTACAACATTATTGTTCTTGACCAGGCTTTGAAACATCGTTCTTCAGTCACTTTTACCAACACCAATGTTTTAAGAAACGGCAATAGCCGTAATGCGAATGTTTCTGCGCTTGATCTTTCTTTATTTGATAAACCAAACCGGCATTATTTATTTGTAGATGGCATTTACAGTACCATTTGGGGAAAGCTCGGAAATTATGATGGATACAAAGCAGATATACGTTATCAGAAAGTAAGTGGCAAATTTCAATACCAGTTTATTGCGGGCGCCATGTCTGATACCTACGATCCTAATGATCTTGGTTTTCTGCAAAACAACAACCAGTTTAATTATACCGGCAACCTGAGTTATGTAATTTATAAACGTACAAAGCATTTCATTAATCAACGATATACTTTAGGGGCCACCAACCAATATTTATACAAACCTTTTGATTGGCAAAATTTTGTGATCAATTCAACTGCTTTTTTATTGATGAAAGACTTTTCAAACGTATTGATCACTTTCCAGGTAGCGCCATTTTGGTCAAATGATTTTTTTGAGTTGCGAACGCCCGGCAGAGTTTTGAAACGGCCGGCTCAATATTTTTTGAATATAACAGGAAGCACTGATACACGTAAAAAATTGTACTTGGATTATACAGCCGAAAGTGGCATCACTTCTTTGCCTGATGCGCCTTATTATGGATTTACATTGGGAGCAACTTATAGATTCAATGAGCGTTTTCAAATGAATGCCGAAGGTCATTTGGATAAAGACCAGGCCAATTATGGATATGCATATACCACTACAGGCCCTTTCCCCGTGCCTATTTTAGGGCAACGTACGGTTAAAACAGATTATTCAATTTTAGGTGCGTCGTATACAATCAATCCGTTAATGAATTTTACGATTCGGATGCGGCATTATTGGAGCAATGTGATTTATCATCATTTTTACAACGTAAAAGAAGACGGGTATTGGACTGAAAGAGGATATGTGCCCGGGCATGATTTTAATTTTAATACATTTAATGTAGACATGTTTTATACCTGGGATTTTTTGCCCGGAAGCCGCATCACTCTTTCATGGAAAAATGCTTTGGGAAGGGATGTGTATTTGGATGAAAATCTTTACCGTACTTATTTCAAAAACTTTAACCAGGTTTTGCAAAGCCCTCACTCCAATGAAATAAGCCTGAAAGTGGTGTATTATATCGATTACCTTACGTTGAAAAAACATTAAAGAGATTTTTTCAAATCAAAATAGAAATCAGGATTATTTATTCGTTTGCTGGTTGAAAAAACTGTTGGACATCATTAAAATAATCTTTGTTAACGCTTGCTTAGATTGTCTTTCAGAAAAATCAAAATCGCTCTGCCATAATATTATCACTCCAAAATTGAGAAGGAGAATTACTGTCACTTTGTAAATTCGTTTTGAAACGCATAAAAAAAAGTGGCGTTTCATAAGAATGGATTATCCAGGTTCAGAAATATCAGGAAACGGAGCCAATGTTCCGGAAGTTTTAATAACCGGTCATCTTGGGTAGTATCAATAATTTAGTCTCTTAACCTTTAATTTGAATATTGAAAAAGGTTGCCGTTAAAAGGCAACCTTTTTCAATTGTCCGGATTAGAATTTCAGGATTACAGGATTTTAGGATGGGACAATCCTGTCCATTTTAATTCCTGTAAATCCTTTTCTGACTTTATTTATAGTAAACCAACAAATAATTATGATTTTTATTTTCTGTTTTACAACCCAATCATCTTTTTCTCCACATTCCATCCGCTTACTGCCAATTGAGTTTTGCCGGTTGCAATTTTAGCATTTGGAACGCTTACAGTGATTACAGTACTTTCTTCCGGAGACAAAGAAAAATAATTATCCGACCAAAAAGAAGGAAGAATCTCTTTACCGTTTTCGATTACCTGTGGGTTAATAAAGAAGGCTAATCCCTTGTTGGTATTAGAGATTTGCAATGTCCATTTTGTTTCGTTTTTCAGCTTTTCGGTTTTAATCACTTTTACTTTCACCTCAGCGGAAGGCATTTCTTTTAATGCTTTAAAATTATGGTCCGGAGCAAACCAATAAGTATTCTGCGAAATGGTTTTTCCTGTTGCATTTTTAAGAGATAAAACCACGAACGTAATTCCATTTTCTTTTGCCAAAACATTTTGCAGCGATATAGATTCTTTTACATCACTTGCTTTTAAACTTATCGCTTTATTTTGGCTGAATAATAATTTACTGTTCATGTCATACACTTTAACTTCTGCTTTTAAACCAACTTGTGATTTATAAGAGCGGTTGACAATTGCTACAACCGAATCATCAAGATTCAATTGAATATGCACCGGCTCACACGCTCTTTGCATGAAATAATATCCCGCATTGGGATTGAGGTACCAATCATACACTTGCCAGATCACACTCGGAAGTGCCGCATTTAATTTCCACAACATTACACCACCGGTTTCATTTAATTTATGGCCTGCAGCTTCAAAAATTCCCCTATATCCGTTGGCATTCACCAATTGCATTTTATCTGAAAAGTCTTTCATACTCTGCGGTGCTCCGTATCTTTCAGCCATCGCATTATAATAGGTATCATAATGGCCGTTGCCCACACACGCATCGTGGTAACCCCAGGTATTGTTTAAAGGAAAAGGCAGAGTAGAGTCGGGAACAAGGTTATTAATAATAGACGGTAAAGTTTCGTAAGGCGGCTGCGATGGAATGCCGGTTTCATCTTTAAAAACCCAGTCTCTTCCTGCATCAGCGAGTTTATAATAATGAGCTGCATCCTGCCATGAATAAGGGCCGCCGCTGTAAACACCCGAAGGCTGGTCATCGGGCCATGAACCTTTCCAGCCATTTGGCAATTTGGCAAACCCCGATGAACTTGGAATAAATGGTCTTGTGCCGTCAAGTGTGGCTACATCATTTCGCATGGCATCATACAATTCTTTTCTTGCGTGGCCTTCATTTCCTCCTGTCCAAAGTAATAAACTGGCATGATTTCTAATCCTGTAAATAGTGCTTTCCATATTCCTGATAAAAACATTTCCTTCTAAAGGCCAGTCGGGTGAGCCTTTAAATTCGCCCTGTGTATCACCTGTTACCCAGAAATCCTGCCAAACCAATAATCCGTATTTGTCGGCCATGTCAAAGAAAATATCCGGCGGTGCAATGCCGCCGCCCCAGATACGAACCAAATTGTATGATGCCATGCGAAATGATGTAGCCACACTTGACGGCACAAGACCATTTATTCCAAGTTCATCGGGGTTT
>DAHXOZ010000007.1 GCA_027364635.1 bacterium
ATAACTATCAGAAAATTGAAAAGCAGTGCTTACATATATAACTTAAAAATTATGTTTTAGTACTGAATAGTTACCAATTTTAAGGCAATGTTCCATTCATTGTTTTGAGGTTCAAAGCATATAAAGCAATAAACACCAACCCGAAATAATTGTTGAAAGACGTTGCTCCAACGGCAATCAGATCATTTCCGAAAAGAAAGAAAGGAAACATCAGGCTAAAAACAACACCAATTATATAAATATAAAAACCGGTTCGCTTCAATCGCCACATTAACAGAGCTCCCGTTAAAGTAAATAAAGCGGCAATCAAATTTCCTATGGCAAGCTTCCTCATATTGTCCTTATCAAGGATTTTACTAAAAGATGCTTTTATTTTTTCTGAAAACATCTTTCTTTCATTATGAACAGATCCTGTAGAATCAACATAAGTTGAATCTCTTTTCAGAGGTTTTTCTTCTGATAATATGTTTGCATATTTGTCTGCAGAAACATAAGTATAAGCACTGCTAACAATTGCCCAGCTACTTCCTATAAAAGTAAGTATGCAAAGCCAGGTAAGAAAAGAAGGTCTTGCAGCCGGTTCTGCTTCATATTCATAATTGTCTTTTGCCATTTTAATATAAAGATGCAAAATTATCCATTATCATAAAACAATAATCTTCTTCTCCTAAATCATTAAACATCTTACCTTTTTTGCTCCGTTATAAAGTAAGGCTTTTTTGTTTGCGAATAAAAATGGGAAACGCACCCAATACAATAAGCAAAATTCCCGTAATACATACGCCCATCCATCCTGCTTTATTCCAGGCTACTGTTCCCAAAGAAGATCCAAATGTGCCACCAATAAAAAAGAAAGTCATATAGATGGTGTTCAATCTTGTTCGTGCTTCAGGTAACAACGAATAATTTCTTGACAGGTTTGGAATATGAGTAGATTGTAATCCCATATCAATCAGGATAATACCGATGACCATAAGGGCGATTCCACTTTTACCCGCGAACAAAATGAGATATCCGGCAAGCATTAAAAGAATACCCGCCCGCATGGGTTTAAAAGGACCGTATTTATCTGTAATCTTCCCTATAAATGGCGCCACCAAAGCGCCTCCGGCACCAATAATTCCGAATAAACCAATTACAGAAAGCGAATATTGATAAGGAGGTTTTTCAAGAAAAAATGCCATAGTTGCCCAAAAGGCGGAGATAGCTCCAAACAGGCACGCACCTATCCATGCACTTTCACGAATTACTGAGTGTTCCTTAAATAAACTGAAAAGCGATCGCATCAATTTCCCATAGTTTCCTTTGAAAGACGGTTCCTCACCCGGAATGTATTTCCAGATCAGAAATGTCATGATCACCATAAAACCTGCGCTGATGAAATAAACACTTTGCCATCCAAAATATTCGGCTACAACACCACTTAGAGAACGCGATAATAGAATTCCGGTTAACAACCCTCCGAGAATTACTCCCAAAACTTTTCCGCGTTCTTCGTCAGAAGCAAGATGCATCGCAAGGGGAATAAAAACCTGGCAGGCCGTACTCGTAACTCCAACAAAAACACTAAATATATACAGCCAGCTAATGGTAGGCGAAAAGCCAACGGCAACCAATGACAAAGCAGCCAATAAATGCATCCAAATCAACAATCCTCGCCGCGCCAACATATCTCCTAACGGAACTATAAAAAAAAGTCCTAAACCGTAGCCGATTTGAGAACAAATATTTACAAATGATGCAGATTCTTCCGAAACATGAAAAGAGCGTGAGAATTCACCCAACAAAGGTTGACAATAGTAAAGGTTGGCAACAATAACACCACAACCAATCGTGATAAGGTATTTAATTTTTGGAGTTAAAGTGACTTTTTCCGCCGGTTGCGCCATATTTGATTTTTATCTTAGAAAAAGGAAAAATAGAAATCGATAAAATTTGTTTGTTTACTGCTAATGTCGAAAATTATTGACGGTATTTTTCAACTCCCAAAGCCGGTTTCCATCCGTAATGCGGCTCATAATAATTCCACAATAATGCTGAGACATTGCGTGCCAATTGCCACGCTTCATTATCAGTTTCCCATCTTTGATCCTGATTGTTTTTGGTAGCAATATAAAAAACATAGTCGCCGTGGGGCGCATTTACCAAAACCGCCTCTGAGCGCGAATCATTTACCATGCCCTGTTTTGAAGCCTCCTGAACATAAGGCGGGATTTGCGAAAGCGCATATTCATCCCAAAAAACATCAGTAAGATCGCGATACATTTGTTCACTCGCTGCTTTGCTTACCGTTTTGCCTTCGCGGATCATCACCATCAGGTTGGCCATTTCCCGGGGCGTAGTTTGTCCCCAGCCATATTCCTTATTCATTTTTTCTCTTCCGGGTGTTCGTGCATTTACGCGGGTAAATTGAAAACCGTGTTCACTTAACCAGGCATTAATTTCGGTTCCTCCACCAGCCAGTTTCTCGCACCAAACTGCAGCCGTATTATCACTGTGAGAGAGCATTAAAGAAATAAGTGTTCGTAATTCTGTAGGTGTTGAATCTTTAAAAAACTGCATTAGCCCTGAACCGCCACGCGCAATACTGTCGCGATAGATTAGCGGCTGATGATAGGTATAAACTCCCTCGTCAATTTTTTTAAAAATGCCAACAAGAATAGGAACTTTTACAATGCTTGCTGTCGGAAAAATGGTATCTGCATTTATCGCTACTTCCCTACCTGTTTTTAAATTTCTTACATACACACCGGCAGTACCGTGGAAAGAATCCAATAATACCTTTAATTGTTTTTCAAGTTTTCTATCAGTTTTAAACTGACCAAAAACTGTTGAAGATAAAAGAGTCATTAGTAAGAATAAGGTTACAGTGTATAAAGACCTTTTCATTGAAAAATTTTTCGAAAAATACGGATTTATCGTTGAAGATTTGAAAAGACAACTAATATTAGTATTTTAGAGAGAGTTGTAAAGAAAATTTTTTTTAAGCCTTTTAAACTTTTTCATAATTAGTATATCTATACTTATATTTTCAGGCAAATCGTGAAAAAATATTTAACATAGAATGCCATTCAAAATAAATTAAATTTGGTAAATCATCTCTTAACACATTAACTATCAATAAATGAAAAACACCTTTAAAATATTTTTGCTCTGGGTTCTGTTGGCTGGTATTGTTAATATCAGCTATGCACAAAGGACCCGTGAATTAAGAGGAGAAGGTAATACAAGGGCTTCGGGAAACGTATCCCGTGCACCTTCTGCTCCAAGACAAATGGAGACAAGATCTGCGCCCGTGAGATCTTTTAATAATAACCGGGGTTCTGCTCAACGGGTTCAAAGCGACCAGCCATCAAGACAAATGACCGTGAGACAAGTTCCTGACAGGAATTTCAATCAAAGTCGCGTTGCTCAAACAAGAAGTTTTCCAAATTCTTCAAGCAACCAGCGTGTATTTCCACAAAGAAATTCAAGTGGTTCTGACCAAATAATTGTTGCTTCACGAAATAATGATAACAGGTATAACAGGGACAGAGTATCCAGAAATGTTTACCAAAATAATTATCGTGGCTATGATCGGGATAACCGGTATTACAACCATTATGATAGGGATGACCGCTACTACGGAAATGTGTATGGCCGTAGAACAAGATTTATGTTTGGAACACGCTACACAGTAATTCCACATAATTTTATTTCAATACATTTCGGCGGATATCCATATTATTATTATGGTGGTTATTATTACGGATATTACAATGGATATTACCAGCCAATATTTCCTCCTTTTGGGTTACACATCAGTGTTCTTCCTTTTGGTTATATAAGATTGTTTATCGGTGGAATTCCTTACTATTATTATAACGGAATTTATTACAGGCAATACGATAACACCTACCAGGTAGTTGACGCCCCAATGGGAGCGACCGTTTCATCTCTTCCTGAAGGAGCCCGCTCTGTAATAATTAATGGAGAAAGTTTATATGAACTGAACGGAACTTATTACAAAGCTGACAGAGACGAAAATGGTAATGATGTTTTTATTGTGGTGGGTAAGAATGGAGTAATCAATAATACCTCCTCAATTGATGAAAGTAATATTATCAACACGCCAGAATCTATGCAAATTGGTGATATCGTTACCCAGTTGCCTGAAAATTCAAAAATTGTTACAGTAAACGGGGAACAACTTTATCAAACACCCGATAATATTTATTTGAGAGAAGAATCAAACAATGGCATTGTTCAATACAGAGTAGTAGGTAAATAAATTATAAAGAAATAAAATTAAAACCGGCTGATGCCGGTTTTTTTATGCACTTAATTTTCAAAATTTTGAAGGGATCCGATGAAACAGATTAATCATCGGCAGTAAACAAACAATAATGAAGATTTTTATTTGCTTTCTTTTTAGCTCATGAATTGACCTTCTGTAAAAAGATACGGATCGATTGAATAATATGGATCAACTTCTGATGGAAGTTCGCCAAGTTCGATCTCAATTCCTGATTTATTTTCTCTTATCTGCCACAAATACAATTCTTTATTGCCTTCAACTATTTCAGGAAGCATGTTTTTTAAAAGACCGTTCCAGCAAGCATCCTGAAGTTGATCTGCCTCGGAACCGATACGATCGTTTTCATTGAGTTTTTGCCAGCACTGTCTTGAAGAAAAATGAGTGCCGGTGATAAGTAATATTTCCTGTTGTATAATTTTTTCCATAATTGACAACTTTTATTTCTATTACTAAGACTAAAAATTATTTTCAGAAATTAATCTGGAAATAAAATTTTATGTTAAAAGGAAAACGAAAAATAGCAGTAATTTATTTCAGATGTTGCCTGAACTTTTTTAATTCTGAAAGGTCAGCCGGTGGAAGAATTTCGTTGTTGTCATATTTCGCTTTTAAAAATAATACTCTCTTATGTTGAGGATGTTTTGCCAGAATTTCTTCGATCAGTTTTCCTGCTTCTTCATCTTTTTCAAAAAGCGGCGCGTTTTCAGGAAGTTCTGACTTTTCTCTTGTCGGCATTTTTTTTATAATCGATTCTAAAGCAGCAAGCCGACCGGGAAGTACACCATTTATTTTGGAGGCTTTATCATACAACCCCTGCAATTGTTTTTTACTCAACCAGCCACGCCGCTGATATTGCTGGTAAATACTAATCACAAAAGATGAAACAGGAAACGCCATGATACAATCTTCGAGCAGCATATTGATGATGTCAAGCTTGGGTTTATTTTGTTGCATTGGAAATAATTATGCAGCCTCTGTTTCTCTTTTTCTTTCAATGAACAAATCGTAATAAACCTGGACACGAAGCCAGTATTCTGCCGTAATATTTAATTCCTTTTCGAGTTTAAGGGCAGTTGCAGCACTGACATGCCTTTTACCATAAAGTAATTCACTTAAATGTCCTGGTTTCATTCCTATTTTTTCAGCAAAATAAGATTTCTTTATATCCCTGGAGATTAATTCATCATTTAAAATTTCCCCCGGATGTAAGGCTACGTCGGTAAAGATTTCCTTCCCTCTTGTATTTAATATTTTGTAATTGCTCATGCTTTAAATTTTTCAACAATTCATTTGTAATGATTCGATAACTCATGAATTAAAATTATTTCCGAAACTTCAATTCGCCCTTCTTTTTCCAAAGTAAATATCAACCTGTACTTCAAATCCACTCTCACGGAATAATAACCCTTTAAATCGCCTTTTAAACTTTCAAAATTTAATCCCTTTTGAAGCTTGATCTCCCTTATGTTATCTGCAAGGGCAAGTTTTAAAATTGTTTTCTTAAACCTTAAAACAACGCTGCTTTCATACTTGGGTTTTCCTGAAATCTCTGCTCCTTCAAATAGCTTTTGCAAATAGAGATTTTTAAACTTTATAACCATGAAGCAACAGTTTTACCAAAATTAGGTAAACAGTCCGGATTTACCAAAATTTGATAAATTGTTTAAAATATTTCTACAAAAAAAACCCACCTTTTACAAAGCGGGTTTTCTGATTTTTCCTTCAGAGGAACTTGAAGGATTAATATCTATACATTTCAGGCTTATAAGGACCTTCTTTCGGAATGTTCAAATAAGCACTTTGCTTGTCAGAAAGTTCATCCAGCACGACACCAATTTTTTTCAAATGTAACCGTGCTACTTTTTCATCCAAATGCTTTGGAAGCACATACACTTTATTTTCATATTGATCAGAATGTTGCCAGATCTCCATTTGGGCGAGAACCTGATTTGTAAATGAATTGCTCATCACAAAACTTGGATGACCTGTAGCACAACCGAGATTCACCAAACGTCCTTCTGCCAAAACAATCACATCTTTTCCGTCAATAGTATATTTATCAACCTGTGGCTTAATGGTATCTTTTGTGTTGCCATAATTTTTGTTCAACCATGCAATGTCAATTTCAATATCGAAATGCCCGATGTTACAAACGATCGCTTTGTCTTTCATTACTTCAAAATGCTCGCCGGTAATCAAATCACGGCAACCTGAAGCAGTAACAATAATATCGGCTTCTTTTACCGCATCAATCATTTTCTTCACTTCATAACCATCCATTGCTGCCTGCAAAGCACAGATAGGATCTATTTCAGTAACGAGAACTCTTGCACCTGTGCCACGCAAACTTGCGGCAGATCCTTTTCCTACATCACCGTAACCGCCCACCACTGCAACTTTTCCGGCCATCATGATATCTGTAGCTCTTCTGATAGCATCTACCAAACTTTCTTTACATCCATATTTATTATCAAATTTAGATTTGGTTACAGAATCATTTACATTGATTGCAGGAATAGGCAAAGTTCCTTTTTCCATCCTTTCATACAACCTGTGAACGCCGGTAGTAGTTTCTTCTGATAAACCTTTTACATGCTGAATCAATTCAGGGTATTTATCAAAAACCATGTTGGTCAAATCACCACCATCGTCCAGGATCATATTCAAAGGACGATCTTCACTCCCAAAAAATAAAGTTTGTTCAATACACCAATCACTCTCTTCCTGTGTTTGACCTTTCCATGCAAAAACGCGGATTCCGGCAGCAGCAATCGCAGCAGCAGCCTGGTCTTGTGTAGAAAATATATTACATGAACTCCATTTTACTTCTGCTCCCAGATCAATCAATGTTTCAATAAGCACTGCCGTTTGAATGGTCATGTGAAGACAACCTGCAATGCGCGCGCCTTTCAAAGGTTTTTCTTTTCCAAATTCTTCGCGAAGCGCCATTAATCCCGGCATTTCAGCTTCTGCAAGGTTGATTTCTTTCCGGCCCCAATCAGCGAGACTTAAGTCTTTCACTTTATTTTTTAGGCCAAAGTCAATCGTATTTTTTGTAACTGATGACATAATTTATTATTTTGTTTTTAGATTGCAAATGTACCAATATCAGAATAAAATACTAATACTTATTATAACTTTAGAATACATTTACAGTAATATTCAATAAAAAAGAATAAAAGCCATTTTTACTATGAATTCAAGAACACGAAAAGAAGAATCAGTAACTGTAACATATTTGCCGGATAAGAAAGACCTTTCTATTTTAAAACTGCTGCAGCAAAACGCGCGGATTACCGTAAAGGAAATTGCCGAAAAGGTTCACCTGAGCACAACGCCTGTTCATGAACGCATCAAGAGAATGGAGGAATCCGGAATCATAAAACAATATGCAACCTTGGTGGATAACACGAAAGTAAAAAAATCGCTTATGGTTATCTGTTATGTTTCTTTAAAACAACACGGTAAAAATGCAGGCGCAAAATTCATAAAAGTGATCAATAATTTGAATGAAGTGATTGAATGTTACAGCATCTCCGGTGAATTTGATTTCATGCTAAAGGTGGTTTGCGAAGACATGAATGCTTATTACGATTTTCATGTAAATAAATTAAGCGAAATTGAAAATGTTGGTCATGTTCAAAGTATATTTATTATGGGAACTATAAAGCAAACACACCAACTCGTTTGGGATGAATAATTAACGAATACAAACTTTTTCTACCAAAGTAAACGAAGAAATAAAAGAGATTTCTATTTTCTGTTCCAAAAAAAATCCACCTGAATTGTTCACCAGGTGGATTATCAAAGAATTTTACTTTTTATTTCAGTATTTGTTTATGAGATGAATACCAAATTACCTTGCCATCTTTTACGCCATTAACATCTTCATAATTAGCAGAATCAACTTTACCGTCTTTGTAAGTATCAATTTCCTTATACCAAACGTTTATATAATTGCTCCCGTCTTTTACAGCGTGGTTTTTTAACCAGACGTCCATGCTAATTTTTACAGAACTGAGGCTATCCCTGGAATTTTGCCATTGATTCATAAGAGAATCTGTAAGTCCTGAAAATTTAAATCCACTCGCTCCATCTACACGCATGCTATCGCCCATAGTTGCACGAAGTGCCGCCATATCACCATTTTCCCATGCCTTGTAGGAATTCAAGACAACCAGTAAATCCGAATCAGGAACATCGTTAGTAAAATCTGTTGTGTAAGATGCTTCATAAGGCAACTTGATACTACTTTGGGTACCTGAAGCCATGGCATCAGTTTTAGAACCATCTTTGCTATTACATGCCGCGATTGCAACAGATAAGCAGAGACAGATGAAAATGTTTTTTTTCATTTTTAAATTTTTTAGTTAAATAAATTAGTTAATCAGGGCAGGTGATGTTCAATAAAGGAAAGGTTGTTTCTCAGCAGCAATAAAGGATTTGAATGGTAAGATATAACAATTTTACTAATATACCATATTTCTTAATATATAATTCTCCGCGATTTTATCTTTTGCTAAATTTAAAAACAGAAATTAGCAAAATTTGTTGCTTTACTATTAGACGGATTTGTCAAACCGCAAATATTATTATTATCTTCATTTCCTTTTCAATAACAAAAATATGCTTGAGGTAAACTTTGATCCATTTCCAGAACTTACAACTGAAAGATTGGTATTAAGAAAGATGAAAGATGCAGATGCAGAACAATTTTTTAAACTCCGCTCTAATACTGAAGTGATGAAACACATTGGCAGACAACCGATGGAATCAGTTAATGAGGCGCATGATTTTATAAAGATGATCAATGATTTACTTGAAAATAATTCAGGAATTACCTGGGTCATGGCGTTGAAAGAAAAGCCGGAAAAACTAATTGGAACGATTGGCCTTTGGCGATTAATAAAAGAACACTACAGAGCAGAAATTGGTTATATGTTGTTGCCGGAATATTGGAGAAAAGGGCTTACAAAAGAAGCGATGTTAAGGGTTCTTGATTTCGGCTTTAATGAATTAAAATTACACAGCATTGAAGGACGTATAACTCCATTGAATATTGCTTCAGCAAAAATTTTGGAAAACACCGGTTTTATAAGAGAAGCTTATTTTAAGGAAGATTTTTTCTTCAACGGAAAGTTTGAGAATACGGCTATCTATTCTTTACTCAGACGCAACTTTTCCGGAAAGGCTTTGTAAATTACCCAAACATTTCCCAAGATCAAACCCTTTACCCAAAACACTTTTAAAAATATCTCCCATCTTTTTTACTCTTTCTAAAGTGTTATAGATAGTAAATTGTTTAGGAGATAACCCGGGCCTCACTTCGTCCCACAACAATGGTGTAGAAACAGTAGCGCCTGGTTTTGGGCGCAAACTATAAACAGACGCTATTGTTTGTCCACGACTGTTTTGCAAATAATCCATATAAATATGTTTTTTGCTGCGTTTTTGCAAATTTCTCTCAAGCGTAGTAATGTTTTCCAGTTGATCGTGGACCATCATACAAACTAAATAAGCAAAATCTTTCACCTGATCATAGCTATATTTTTTTTCGGCAGGAACATAAATATGCATACCTGATGAACCGGAAGTTTTGCAAAAGCATGAAGCACCGGCCTTCTCTAAAATTGTTTTTACAGTCAGGGCAACTTCTATCACCTGGTTAAAAGTATTCTTATCCGATGGATCAATATCGATAATTAAGTAATCCGGTTTATCCAACGCTTCTACTGTTGAATGCCATGGGTTAATTTCAATACATCCCCAATTATTTAAGTAAACAAGCGTTTCAATATTATCACACACAATGTAGTGAACTTCTTTATTCGTCGAGTCTGAATGAACTTGTTTTCGATGCACAAATGAAGGTGCATCATCCGCAGCGTCTTTTTGAAAGAAGCCTTTTTCTTTAATACCATTCGGATTACGCAAAAGCGACTCGGGACGGCCCTTTAAATAAGGAAGAATATAATCTGCCATGGAAATATAATACTCGACTACATCTCCTTTTGTAACTTTTTCATCAGGAAAATAAATTTTATCAAAGTGAGTAACTATTACTTTATTTTTTTCAAAAGAATAAATTTTATCATTCCCTACTTTACTTTCTTTTGGAGCTGTTGTAGCATTTTTTTTATTCATTTTCTCCTCCTTTTTTTAGGTGGTTTTTTTTTCGGTTTTAATATTGTCCATATTGATTTCATTTATGGTTTTGTCGTCGCGTAAACGCAAAAAAACCGGTTGACGTAATTTACCATCGGCAGTCACTTCTGAAAATTTTACTTCGCAGATCAGATTAGGTTTTAGCCACGTGATCTTCGAATTATTTTTTATTTTTTCTTCAAACGGCGATTTTTTTTGCACATGAGGCTTAAAAAGTTCATACAATTCTTTTAAAGATTGCTGATCAAAGCCTGTGCCCGCATTCCCCATGTAAATAAACTTTTTGCCTTCTGTAGCCGCAAGAATCAGTGAACCAAAATATTTTCTGGACCCGGATGGTTCGGTATATCCGGCAATAATCACTTCTGCTGTTTTATGATTTTTTATCTTGAGCCAATTAGTGGTTCGTTTGCCAGGATAATATTTAGAATCCATCTTTTTCGCCATAATTCCTTCCAAATCCTTCTCTTTGGAAACCCGGAAAAAAGATTTCCCTTTCTCCAAAATATGATCTGAATATTTTATTACCGGGTTATTTTCTGGTATAATCTTCTTCAATAATTCTTTCCTTTCTATAAGAGGAAGTGATGTAATATCATTACCATTGAGTTGCAACAAATCAAATACACAATATTGAATTGGGCGGGTTTGGTTTTCTGAATAATGTTGAAGAAATTGAAAATCAGGTTTGCCTTTATCATCCAACACCACAATTTCTCCATCTAAAACTGCATCGGCTTTTATATTTTTTAGCTGATCAGTAACTATTGGGTAAGCAAGTTGAAAGTTAAGCCCATTGCGGGAATAGAGTAATATCTTATCCTTTTTCTTTTCAGCAATTGCGCGATAGCCATCCCATTTTATTTCAAAAAGCCAGCCTTTATCATCAAAAGGTTGATCCGTTTCTTTTGCAAGCATTGGCTTTATATAATTACGGATCTTTTTACCACTTTGCATAGAGATAGTATTTATTGGCTTTGCCTCCTCATTTTTTTGAAGTTTTATCATTCTCAGCAAGCCATTTGTTGATCGGAGAATCGCCATTCGTGTATTCTTCGCTGTTATACTCTTCATCTACTGCTAATTCATCCCTATGCTTTATCAACAGCCAACTATTGTCTGCTTTGTTTTTTAATTTCACCAAAACGAATTCACCTTTCAATTTTTTTCCAAATAATCTGAATTTTAAATCGCCAGACTTTAATCCGGCACGAAGATTTTTTTCAGCCACTTCCTTTACAGAATTTTCAATATCCGAATAGGTGCCACTGTCCCATATTTCGACAATTCCGGCTCCATAATTTCCTTCAGGAATGGTTCCTTTAAAATCTTTGTAATCGTAAGGATGGTCCTCAACCATCATCGCCAGTCTTTTGTCCTTCGGATTCATCGATGGGCCTTTGGGAACCGCCCAACTTTTTAAAACGCCATCCAGTTCCAATCTAAAATCGTAATGCAGTTGTGAAGCTTTGTGACGTTGCACTACAAACACCAATTTCGAAACAGATTTTTTTACTTTGCCGGTTGGCTCCGTAGTTTCTTCAAAATTTCTTTTCTTATTATAAAGTGTTAATCCCATTATGATGCTTTTTTTTGTTTTACTTCCAGGCTGGCTTTCAACTGATCCATCAAATCTTTTGCTTTGCTATGAACTACTTTCAATTGAGGCGCTTTAATCTTTTTACCTTTTGCTTTGTCATGTATCAGTTTCAATAATTCATCTGTGTAAGTGTCTTTGTATTTTGAAATATTAAATTTACCGGTAAGTTGTTTTATTAAAGTTACCGCCATTTTTAATTCAGCGGGTTTTACTTCTATTTGATTTGGAAGGGCTAATTGATCAGGATCTCTAATTTCCTGTTCAAACCTGATCTTATTTAGAACAATCACATTTTTATCAGGTCGCAAAATAGCAAGCGCTTCTTTATTTCGCATAACAAAAGCAGACACACCTACTTTCTTTGTTTTCTTCAATGCTTCCAACAATAATTTATAAGGCCGCGCTCCTGTTTTATCAGGTTCAAGATAATAAGGCGTTTCATAATAAAGACTGCTAACCTCTTCTTCTTTTACGAAATCACTAATCTCAATAGTGTTTGTTTTTTCAGCACTAGCCGCCTCAAAATCTTTGTCTTCCAAAACCACGTATTTGTTGTCAAGTTTATATCCTTTTACGATATTACTCCAGGGCACTTCTTTACCTGTAATTTCATTAACTCTCAGATATTTGATACGGGCGTGATCTTTCTTATCAAGCATGTCAAGATCAAGTTCGCTTGTTTCTGTTGCGCTATACATTTTTACAGGAATATTCACTAATCCAAAACCTATGGCGCCTGTCCAAATTGGCCTCATAATAATTGTTTTTTATAATACAATAATTACTATGAAATTCTTATGCCCTATTTTAACTATCTGAAAATGATTGAATTTTAAAGTAATTTATGAAGCTACATGGTAGTTTGAGGAATTTATTCTACAACAAAAAAACCTTAAAAAAGTTCGCTTACTATGATTTCAATCCGGTATTTTTCCTTTTTTTAGAAATATCTAACAATAAAACAGGAAGTAAAATAAGATTGGTAAGGGTAGCTGCAAATAAGGTTACAGAAGTAAGCCAGCCAAGCGATTGTGTTCCTCCAAAACCGCTAAAACAGAAAATCACAAATCCTGCGATCAAAACAAGCGAAGTATATAATATGCTTAGGCCAGTATTTTTGATGGTGTCAGAAACTGTTTTATTAATATTAAAATTATTGGCAGGTAATTCCTGCTTATAGTTTACCAGGAACCGAATGGTAACATCGATAGCGATACCAAGTGCTACACTAAAAATTAAAACAGTAGAAGGTTTTAATCTTACTCCGGTCCAACCCATAATACCTGCAGTTACTACCAGGGGAATAATATTCGGAATCAAAGAACAAACTAAAATGCGAAGCGATTTAAACAAATACAGCATACAAAGAGCAATAAACAAAAAGGCCCAAAGCAAACTTACTTTCAAACCCCGGATGATATAACTGCTTCCTTCCAAAAAAGTAATAGTTGACCCTGTAAAGGTGATTTTGTATTTTGACGAATCGAAAATTTTATCGGTTTTTGTTCGCAGGTTTTTCAAAATAACAGGAAGTTTTTCAGTACCCACATCTGCCATATTGATACTCATTCTTGTACTTTCCCTCGCTGTATCGATAAAACTGGTAAGCAGTTTAGACAGAGTGTTTTGTGAGCCGGTATCTTTTTTAGGCCGAAGATAATCTCCAACAAAAGCAATATCAAAAGAATTAGGCAGTGCATAATTCAATGAATCACCTTCATAAAATCCCTGTTTCACAAATTTAATTCCTTGTACAATTGAAAGCGGACGGCTCATCTCCGGTTGCTTTTTTATATAAGAAGAAAGCGAATCCATTTTTACCAACACAGGCAAAGCGCTTGCACCTGCAAGCCCATATCTTTTTTTAGTATCGATCACAATTTCCAATGGCATAACTCCATGAAAATTATGTTCAAAAAATTTGAGATCCGTATATATTTTATCAGTTTTAGGCAGATCATCCACAATAAATCCTTCGGTCTTTAATTTAAAAATACCGAACACCGAAAAAATAACTAATACTATCGTACATGCATATACGATTTTTTTATGGTTAAAAACCCAATGGTCTACCTTTAATAAAAAGTTCGTAAAAATTCTTACATCGAGATATTTTAATTCATTCTTATCCGGGACTTCCATAAAACTTAAAACGCCGGGAAGTAAAATAAATGAAATGGCGAAAATGAGCATAATGCTCACTCCCGCTACTTCTCCAAACTCCACCAGTATGGCACTTTTAGTGAGCGCAAAAACGGCAAAACCTATTGCTGCCGTAAGATTACAGAAAAGTGTAACCACTCCCATTTTGCTCACCATGTCAATCAATGACTGTTCTTTATCCCCTGTTTTTTTATAAGTGGAATGATATTTATTTAAAAAATAAATACAATTAGGGATTCCGATAACAACAATGAGAGGAGGGATTAACGCAGTTAACAAAGTAATCTTATAACCAAATAAATACATGATCCCTACGCTCCAGATTACACTGATGATAACGACCAGTAAAGACAAAAGTGTGGTTTTGACAGATCTGAACATCAACAACAAGATCAAGGCTGAAAGGATAAGAGAGCCGATAACAAACCATTTCATTTCGTGCGCAATTCTATCAGCAACCTGGGTTCGTATCAATGGCAGGCCGCTAATGTGCGTAGGTATATTTGTCGCCGCGGTATAGTTATTGGTTTTGCCAATAATGTCATCGATCACTTTTGTGCGGCCTTTGGAATTAAGAATATCTTTATTAATTCTCACCACAACCAGGTAAGCATGTGTTGATGGATTATACAACAACGAGCGATAAAATGGAAGTGTATTAAAAACTTTTAAACTGCTGTCAATTTGTTCCTGAGTTGCAGGATTTTTTGGGAAAACCGGAATGGCATCTAATTTTTGTTCGGCAGAATCTTTTAAAAGGTCAACTGCATTTGCAACACTCAATACCGCTTCTACATAGGGAACCTTTTTTAACTCCTGGTTTAATTTACTAAAGGCCTGGAAATTTTTGAGCTTAAAGAAATCATTGGACTTCACCCCTATCACCAAAACATTTCCATCATCACCAAATTTTTCTTTAAAAGAAAGGTAGTCCTGGTATTTTGAGTTATCAACCGGAATGGCTTTTGAAAACTCATAACTCATTTTAATTTTACTTGCAAAAAAGGCCATGACAGCCGTTGTAAGAAGTAATAAGAATAAAAGAATTAAGCGATTTTTTAGAACAAACTTTGCCAGGCGCTGCCACATTGATTTAGGTATTAGGTTTTAGGTATGAGCTATTAGGGATCTTTGATTTCTACAGTAAACAAAGAAATAATCAATATTTATAATTTCTGCTTTTGCTATAAAAGTTTATAATCGATTAGAAAATGTTTTCAAAATTTGGACAAGGTTCTGTTCCTTAAAACCTGATTCCTGACACCTGATACCTCACCTTTAATAATCCAATTGCATACCCAATTTATCTTTCAATTGCTTCACCAAAGGATATTCTTCTATTATCCTTAAATATTGTTGTTTGGTAGATAGCACCTCTTCCTTCAATGTATTTTTATCTTCGGTTGCTTCTACTTCCAGTTTATAAAACAGTGAACGATTATTGAAGTGCGATTGAAGATGTGTGATCAACTCTCCTCTTTCAGCTTCAATAAATTTTTGTTGCAAACTTGTTTGAGTCACAATTTCAATGCAATTTTCATCTACAATATTCAACTTTGCCGTCTTAAAATTAGAAACAATTGGTTTCTTATTCGTTTCCATCAATTTATCAATATATTTTCCCCATGCGATATACAACTCTTCTTCATTCAATTCTACCACGTGATTATTTCTGTTCTCCTCTGCTACTTTTTCTCTTATTTTTTCCAAGGAACGAAGCCTGGTAAATTTGGTTTGGGGTGGTTTTGTAGAGATATCCCGTGGTTCCGACTGAAGCTTTTGGCTTTTAACAGGTTCTACATTTTTCTCAATAACTAATTTTGCTTCGGAATTACTTGTACCAACCTGCTTTTTTATTTTTGCTGAAACCAGCTTTGACTCTTCTTTTTTAGGAATATTAACTGCTATAGGAGAAATGGTTTTAAACGAAACAGGCCTTATGCTTTCAAGTTGTTTTTTTTTTGATAACTGGCCGTTTTCATTTACCAGGTTAAGTGCCTGGCTTAAATAAGAAAGCTTTATAAATGTGAGCTCAACATGCAAACGTTTATTTTTTGCAAGACGATAATTAATTTCAGATTCATTTAAAATATTAAGCGCGCTCAACAACCACGAATCATTCATTTCCGAAGCTACCTCTAAGTATCGTTGTTTAAATCCTTCAGAAACTTCGAGCAATACTGCCACTTTAGGATCTTTGCTTACCAACAAATTTCTAAGAAATTCCGAAAAACCATTCAGCACAAGATCGCCTTCAAAACCTTTACGGTTTATTTCATCAAACAACAAAATGGCATCACCGGCATTTTGATTTTTCATAGCATCTACCAGCCTGAAATAATAATCTTCGTCAAGAATGTTTAAATGCTCAAGTGTATTGGAGTAGGTAATTATACCGTTGGTAAAACTTACAATTTTATCAAGAATACTAAGCGCATCGCGAAGGCAACCTTCACTTTTTTGCGCGATGATATGTAATGCGGTTTTATCAGCTTTTATATTTTCTTTTTCACAAATTTCCTGCAAATGCTCAACCGTATCATCGTTGGTAATTCTTTTAAAATCGAATATCTGGCAACGTGATAAAATGGTTGGAATTATCTTATGTTTTTCTGTGGTAGCCAAGATGAATATGGCAAATGGTGGTGGCTCTTCCAACGTTTTCAAAAAAGCATTAAATGCCGCAGAACTGAGCATGTGCACCTCATCTACAATATATACTTTGTATTTTCCTGCCTGTGGCGCAAAGCGAACCTGCTCTACCAAGGAGCGAATGTCATCAACTGAATTATTGCTTGCAGCGTCCAGTTCGTGGATGTTTAAAGAACTTCCGTTATCAAAAGAAACGCATGAGTTACAGACATTGCAGGCTTCCCCTTCAGGAGTACGGTTTTCACAATTAATCGTTTTTGCTAAAATTCTTGCGCAGGTAGTTTTACCAACACCCCGTGGACCACAAAAAAGGAATGCATGCGCCAGTTGGTTATTTTTTATCGCATTTTTTAAAGTAGTGGTGATATGAGATTGGCCCACAACCGTATTAAAATTTTGTGGTCTGTATTTTCGTGCTGAAACAATGAATTTATCCATAAAACCGAACCTTCAAAAAATGAAATTATTGGAATAGAAGAATACTGCAAGTTAAGAAACCCTGTGCTAAAAGAAAATTAGAAAATCATTGCAAATTTTTCTTCTATGTAAAAAAAACAACTGAATTTAATTTAAAATAGGGTGCCTTTTAAATTCCTTTGATCTGTCAAAAATATAACGATAGGTAGTTAACAAACGGCTTTGCCTTCCCCCGATATGCTTTGAAATATTCAATATTTTAGGGTTGAAATCGCCCTGCCATTGTAACTCAAGTTCCTTGTAATTGGTTTTGTTCTGGATCACCTTTGCCCCTTCTGTTATCATGTAATAATCAATTCCCTTTCCCTGGTATTCGGGAATTACGCCAAAAACAATACCGGTAAATTTATCATTTAATCCGTTTCTCTTCAACCATAAAAACCTTAGCTTTTCTATAAGCCCAAACTTACCATTAAAATGTTTAAATATTTGGTTCACTTCCGGAAGGTTGATCCAAAAAGCTATCGGTTCATTTTTATGATATACAAACCAAACAAGCCTTTCATCAATAACCGGCTTCATTCCTTTAAACATTTTAAAAGCCACTTCCTTGCTCATTTGCTTATTACCATCGTGTCCCGCCCATGCTTTATTATAAACAATGCAAAAATCATCAGCAAACTTTTTTAAATTATTTTTTTTAATGTGAACTGCTGAATAATCAGGAAGCGCATTATACTTTTTCGCCTGTTCCAGAAATTTTTCATTCAGTTGCGTATTGACCATCATGTACCAGCAGACCTGGTTATAAAAATTTTTAAAACCATAGTTTTCAAACAAATCTTTATAATAAGGAAGGTTATAATTCATCAGGTAGATTGGAGGCTTAAACCCTTCAACTACTAATCCCCACCAACGATCACGCTCTCCAAAATTGATAGGACCATCCATTGCTTCCATACCACGTTGCAGCAGCCAATGCTTACCCACATCAAACAGCATATCAGCAGCTTCCTGGTTATTAATGCATTCAAAAAAACCAATTCCTCCGGTCTTTTGCTGATCACCTTTATTCTTATATTTTTTGTAAACAAAAGCGGCAATCCGCCCTATCAATTTTCCGTCTTCATCTTTCAAAACCCATCGGCTGCATTCGCCAAAACGAAAAGCTTTATTTTTTTTGGGATCAAAAACATCATTAATATCCTTATCCAGCGGACGGATAAAGTTAGAATCATCTTTATAAATTATCAGAGGAACTTGTAAAAATTCTCTTGCAGTATTTGAATCTAAAACCTGTAAAAGTTGCATTGCAAACAAAAATAAATAAAAAATCAAGATCAAAAGCTGTCAACCAAAAACGCTAAAAATCAAAGGTCTGATTTTTAAGTCAGCTTAAAACAAATAGATGACCAGGTTACAATTTTAAAAAGGAAAGATGGTTGAATCTAAAGGATAAATCAGGTTGAACTTTTACTTTGAAAATATTTCCACCACAGTAAACCAACTTATTTTATTAAAATTTGATTGCGATACATCTACCAATTCTTACTCTATTATTTCAGCAGGTTGTTTTTTTATCCAATTGGTTAATGCGGAAGCAAGTTTGCGATCATTGCTTAAACGGGGAACTTTATTTTGGCCTCCAAGCTTGCCTACACTTTTCATATAGTTGATAAATCCGTTCTTTTGCATTACTTGAATCTTTAAGGGTTGCAAAATATTTCCTTTGATGAGATCATCATAATAAATATTTTTCTTCCTCAGGTTTTCATCAACTTTTTTTGCAAACTGGTTTAAGTTTTTAGGAATGTTTTCAAACTCGATGAACCACTCATGAAAACTTTTTTCATCACCTTCAGAAATATTTGGAGCCACAGTAAACTCAGTTACATGAATATTTTCAGCTTCAGCGGCCTTCATCAAAGCCTCTTCAACTTCTTCTCCGATCACATGCTCGCCAAAGGCCGAAATAAAATGCTTCACCCTTCCTGTAACAACAATGCGATAAGGATATTAATGATGTTTTTGATCCCAAAAAAAATAAAGCTTTTCGTTTTGGCGAATGCAGCCGATGGGTTTTGAAAGATGAAGACGGAAAATTGATAGGGCGGATTGCCGCTTTTGTTTACAAAAAATATAAGAATAAAGGTGATCAGCAAAAGACCGGAGGAATTGGTTTTTTTGAATGCATTAATAACCAGGAAGCTGCTGATATGCTGTTTGATGTGGGTAAGCATTGGCTGTCCTGGAAAGCAAAAAATCCTTCGCTGGCAGGGTACAATTCGATCGTATCAATTTTCTTCCCGATACTTTCAAAAAGCTTTGCCTTGTAAGGTTCAAAATTAACACCTCCCTGCACAAGCACTGTAAATCGCGGGAATATGTCTTTTATTTTTTTTCCTGTTTTCTTTTCCAGCTCGTCAAAATACATTTGTATCCAGGGCGGAATACCGCTAATGAGTGTCATATCTTCCTTCAAGGTTTCATCCACAATTTTAGAGAGCTTTTCTTCCCAATCTTCAATACAATTAGTTTCAAAAGAAGGCAATTGATTGGATCTTAAATAACGAGGAACATGGTGGTTTACAATTCCGCTTAAGCGGCCTGTAGGAATTCCTCCTACTCTTTCCAATTCAGGCGAGCCACTTAAAAAGATCATTTTACCATTGGCAAATTGAGATTTACCTGTTTGCGCCATGTAACATAACAAAGCATTTCTTGCAGTATTAATATGGTTGGGGATGGAATCTTTTGTGATAGGAATGTATTTTATGCCGCTTGTGGTTCCGCTTGTTTTTGCGAAGTAAATCGGGAATCCTTTCCATAAAATATTTTGTTTGCCTTGTTTTAATTTTTCGATATAAACTTTAAAATCCTCATACTCACGAATGGGAACATTTTTTACATAATCTTCGTGCGTTTTTATTTTTTCAAAATGATGCTCTTTCCCAAATTCCGTTTTAAGCCCAGTTTTGATAAGTGTGCTAAAAATGCTGTTCTGATCGGCAACAGCAGTAAGCATTGATTTTTTTATTTGCTTATATATATATAGTGCAAATGGCTTAGCCAGGTATGATTTAAATTTCATTGACATCAGATACTAAAACAATATTGACAAATTTACAAATAAAACTTTTATTTATTTCTTCCGATTTAATAACAATTGCAGGGCCATTCGTGGCTAAGATCAATACAGGTAATAATTACAAGACCATCGCTCTCAGGTGCAACAACTACTCTTATATGTTGGTTTTCGTGGCTGTATCCTTCCAAAGCAAACGTACTGTCGCCTTTTGAACCGATGCCGCTTTTCGCATAATTCACATTTCCATCCTTCAAAATCTCTTTTATTTCATCTTCAGTAATATGCCTGCAATCCATTCTGCATTTTACATGTTTGGTAAGAATTAAATGGCTCGTATCCCTGAAAGATTGTTTGCCACTATTTACATTGTTAAACCATGCAAAAGCCTTAATAATAAGAAAAACAATCACAATAATGATAAAGAAATAAAGGCTTGCTTTTCGTTTCAAATTTTACCGGTTTTAGTAAACAAGAAATCAAATTATTCAGATGTTGCCAATATAATTTTTTGCTTTAATTCAGCTTTTTGAAACATGGCACTTCTGTCTTCCTGTAATTGACCGTTTTCCTGGTCTCCCATTCTATTTCTTCCTCCGCGCATTCCACCATAGCCGCTACCACCCATTCTACCGCCTCTATCTCCTTCACCTCTACCTCTTTCTGAAAAACCATTTTCACTGCCGCTATTTTTTGAACCTTTACCGGTAGCCATTGCATTAATAACAATATCCAGCGAAATGCCCTTTGAAAGATCTTTTATAGCATAATCATTTCCAAACATTTCTCTAAGAGGAATGGCAATCTCATAAGTAAAGGTTTTGGTTGAATCCCAATTAATCGCCGGATGAATACCTGTGGTATCTTGTGAGGAAATAGTTCCGTTTTCCGTGGCAAAGCCTTTTACTTCCATTAAAGTATCTTTTGACAGAAAAGCGATATGCCTGTTTGGGCGGGTCGCCATAAGATCGGGCTGTATTTCATCTTTACTTTCTGCAGATTTGGAAGCTGGCATTGGAAAATCAATAATAGATTTATGCTTACCATTGATCTTATTGCTTAAAATAATTTTCATTCCCGACCTCATGATCTTTGCTTCAGTCATTTCATCCTTTGTTTGGAAACACAAATAAAGATTATTGCTGTCATTTTTAAAATCAAAAAATAATTTCGTATCGGTATCGTAATTCTTAAGTGGAAGATTCCACTCGCTTGCATTTCCATCTACTATGACCTTTTTTTTTGCCCATTCACACACAGGATTTTCCTGTGCGAAAAGAAAGGTGCCAATGCAAATAAGCAGCACTACAAAGAGGCCTTTTTTCATTATTTTTTTTCAAATCTATTATTTATACAAACGGGAAAAGTATTTCCATAGAGATTTAGTAAATGTTTTACGTTTAGCTTTCTAAAAATAAAGCGCCATAATATAAATAAGCGATCTTTATTCGATTATTGTTTTATTTATACTGAATAAAATTCTAAAAGGAAAATCAGCTCTATTTGTTTGTTTACTAAAAAGGATTATTGATATTTCTGCATAAGGTTGTATAAAATCTTCTTATCGGGTTCAGTAAGGGTCGCGCTGCTGTCCTGGGTTTCAAAATGACGCTTAAACGCTACGATTGCCGCCGATGTGTCTTTTATAGAATAACCGATTATTCGCAAAGCCTGCATATCATTAAAATCTGTCGGAACAGTAATCATTGTTGTATCATCATACCATAACCCATAACCATTTTGTGCAAGTAATTGCCATGGGAAATTTACATTAGGATCTTTTTTTCGTGTAGGTGCAATGTCAGAGTGCCCTACAAAGTTAGCTGTTGGAATATGATATTTTTCTTTTAGAGTATCCAATACCGTTAGTAAGCTATTTATCTGCGCTTGAGGAAAAGGTTCGTAACCGTTATTATCCAGCTCTATGCCTATTGAACAAGAATTAATGTCTTTGTTATTTCCCCATGAAGAAACACCAGCCTGCCATGCACGTAAATAATCGTTCAGCATATGATGAACGGTTCCGTCTTTACAAATAACATAATGCGCACTTACCTGTGAAACAGGATTGGTGAAAGTACCGAGTGTTTGAGGACAGCTATTTTCAGCCGTATGATGAATGATTACAAAATCAGGTTTACGCATTCCAAAGTTTGTGGTACCTGCCCAGGTTTTAGAATTATAATAATTATCCTTAGGAACTTCCCTGATTTCTTTTGCAAAAACTTTTGCCTGCTTTTTATAAATCCTGTTGGTAGCCGCATATTTATTGCACGAAAAGGAAGTAATGATTAAAATAATGACAAAAAGAAAATTGGCTTTAGTTCTCATAGTTTTTTGGTAAAGATAAAAGCAATCACAGAAAAAAAAGGTGCTGCCTGGATTAGAAAAAAATTCAAAAATGCAGGAGCATTTTTTTGTGATATTAAAAATAATTTGAAATTGAAAGAAGAAATATTAAATTGCTAAATCTTTCCTAAAAAACACTCACCGGCTTTAAATAACTTTTATCATTTAAAATTTCTTAACATGAAAAAGATTTTCATTATTTTTTTAGGAGCTATTGCATTTATATCATGTAATAACAAAAGCGGTTCATCAACAGAAGTGACATCCGATTCTACCACAACTATGTCTGGCACTGAAAAAGTGGACTATCCTTATACCATTGACCACCCTGACAACTGGAATATAGGTAGTAACGCAAACACACTAACTGCCTTAACAGCACTTAAGGCTTTTGAGAATGGAGATGTGGAAAAATCAGTGAGCCAATTTGGAGATTCCGTCCATCTTCAGTTTGATGCTTTAGATACAACGCTTTCGAATGACGGCCTGAAAGCGATGTTTACGAGTTTGCGCAACGGCTATAAAAGCATTAATGTAAAAATGAGTGATTGGGAATCTGTTGTTTCTAAAGATGGAAAGGAAGAATGGGTTACCATGTGGTATAAACAAATATGGGAAGACAATAAAGGCAAAAAAGATTCAGCTGCTTATATTGATGATATAAGATTGAAAGACGGCAAAATCATCAGGCTGGATGAGTATACCCGGAAACTTCACAACTAATATTTCAATTAGTAAAAAAGCGTTGCGATTGCAGCGCTTTTTTATTTAACGCTGCTACATGTTTCTACGGTATTGGCCGCCTACTTCATATAATGCATGCGTGATCTGCCCCAAAGAACAATATTTTACTGTTTCCATTAATTCTGCAAATAAATTTTCGTTTTTGATTGCAACTTGCTGAAGCCGATTCAGCATTTCATCACTTTTATCTTTGTGCAATTCATGGAACTTATCCAGGCTTTTTATCTGCTGATCTTTTTCTTCTTGCGTACTCCTGATCACTTCTGCAGGAAGAATAGTAGGAGAACCTTCTTTATTTAAAAAAGTATTTACACCAACAATTGGAAGTTCTCCGCTGTTTTTTAATGATTCGTAATACAGGCTTTCCTCCTGTATCTTGTTTCTCTGGTACATTCTTTCCATTGCACCAAGCACGCCGCCTCTTTCTGAAATACGGTTGAATTCAGCCATCACCGCTTCCTCTACCAGTTCAGTAAGTTCTTCAATCAAAAAACTTCCCTGGTTGGGATTTTCATTTTTTGCAGTACCCAATTCGCGATTAATGATTAATTGAATAGCCATTGCACGACGCACGCTTTCTTCTGTAGGCGTGGTAATCGCTTCATCGTAAGCGTTGGTATGAAGGCTGTTGCAATTATCATAAATGGCATACAATGCCTGCAACGTTGTTCTTATATCATTGAAATCAATTTCCTGCGCATGTAAACTTCTACCGCTCGTCTGGATATGATATTTCAACATTTGAGAACGCGAATTGGCTTTGTATTTATATTTCATGGCTTTAGCCCAGATGCGGCGCGCCACACGCCCGATCACGCTATATTCGGGATCCATTCCGTTGCTGAAAAAGAAAGAAAGATTGTGTGCAAAATCATCAATCTTCATTCCACGGCTCATGTAATATTCTACATAAGTAAATCCATTCGAAAGCGTGAAAGCAAGCTGGGTAATAGGATTGGCGCCCGCTTCGGCAATATGATAGCCACTTATGGAAACTGAATAAAAATTACGTACTTTATTTTCAATAAAATATTCCTGCACATCGCCCATTAATTTCAAAGCAAACTCAGTAGAAAAAATACAGGTATTCTGTGCCTGGTCTTCCTTCAAAATATCAGCCTGTACTGTTCCTCGCACAGATGCCAAAGTTTTCGCTTTTATTTCTTCATAAATATTTTTATCCAAAACATCTTCGCCGGATAAACCCAATAATCTCAAACCGAGTCCATCGTTTCCTTTTGGCAAATGCCCTTTCATTTCTCCTTTTTCAGGCAAAACGGCTTCACCATTTATTCCGATGTATTTAGGCAAATCTTGCGGCTTAAATTTTGATTCAATAACTGCGTTTACGCGTTCCCGTAAGTTGTTTTCAATAATATATTTTTCGCACTGCTGATCAATAGCGGCATTCAAAAAGAAAGCGAGCAACATCGGCGCAGGACCGTTAATCGTCATACTTACAGAAGTTTTAGGATCACAAAGATCAAAGCCGCTGTACAATTTTTTAGCATCATCTACGGTGGCAATACTTACGCCGCTGTTGCCCACTTTACCATAAATATCAGGGCGAACGGCGGGATCTTCACCGTATAAGGTAACGCTGTCAAATGCAGTGCTGAGGCGTTTCGCAGGTTGCCCCAGGCTAACGTAATGAAATCTTCTGTTGGTTCTTTCAGGGCTTCCTTCGCCGGCAAACATTCTCGTAGGATCCTCTTCCACACGCTTCAACGGAAAAACGCCCGCTGTATAAGGAAATTTGCCCGGGAAATTTTCCTGCAGACGCCACATTAAAATATCACCCCAATCTTTAAATTTAGGCACAGCTATTTTCGGAACTTTAGTGTGTGAGAGCGACTCAAAAAACAATGGCTGTTTTATCACCTTTCCTCTTACATGGTATTCAAAAAAATCTTTTCGATAAAGCGCTTTTGTTTTTTCCCATTCATCTAATAATTTGTTGCAAACGGGTAATAATTTTTTTGCAACTTCGGCTTTTCTCTCTTCCAGTTCCTTTATGATTGAAGCATTTTTTTGTTGGTGATCTCCGGACTGATTTTTAAAATTTTCAATAACGCCGTTTAGTTGATATAACTGTGTGGCAATGCCAGATTGCTCTTCAGCCAGTTTATTATAATTTGCGATTTCATCTGCAATTTCAGCAAGATACCTGGTGCGTTTCGCAGGAATAATTGAGTGACTGTAACTTTCACTACGCAACGGCGCTTCATATTTTTTCCAATCACTACCTGTTTTTTCATTAACCTCTTCAATAATTTTATTAAATAAATGATTACATCCCGGATCATTAAAAGTGGAAGCAACTGTACCGATAACCGGAAGTTGATCATCTTTTGAATTCCACAAACCATGATTGCGCATGTATTGTTTTTTCACATCGTACAAAGCATCCAGAGCGCCTGCTTTATCAAATTTATTGATACAAATTATATCTGCATAATCAAGCATATTAATCTTCTCTAATTGAGAAGCAGCGCCATATTCAGGTGTCATTACATACATACTCACATCACAATAATCAAGTATCGAAGCATCGCCCTGGCCCACACCTGCGCTTTCCAAAATAATAAAATCATAGCCAGCCGCTTTGCAAATATCAAGCGCTTCCTGAACGTAATTACTTAAAGCTTTATCATTTTCACGCGTGGCTAAGGAACGCATGTAAGCGCGGGGATTGTGAATTGAATTCATCCTGATGCGATCTCCCAACAAAGCACCACCTGTTTTTTTTCGTGAAGGATCGACAGAAATAACTGCGATGGTCTTATTGTCGTACGCTTTTAAAAAACGGCGAACGATTTCATCGGTTACAGAAGATTTTCCTGCTCCTCCTGTGCCTGTAATGCCAAGAACTGCCGCCCCCCGCCCCCCGCCAAGGGAGGGGGAGGTGAGAACTCCTTCACGATTTTCAGATTCCTTTCCGGCTTCAACTTGCGGTGATTTAAAATCTTTTTTCCTTTCAAGAAGATTAAAAATTTCTTCGCAAACCTTATCAGAATCCTTTAAAATTTCTTCATTTTTGAATCTCAAAACATCAAAACCTAAATCATTTAATCTTGATGTTCTGATATCATCATTTTCTTTTACTTCCGGAAGTTGATGAATATTCCCATCAATTTCAATAACTACTCCTTTTTGCAAACAAACAAAATCAGCAATGTATTTATCAATGATATGCTGCCGCCTGAATTTAAATCCTTCTTTTCGCCCTCTCAATCTTTCCCACAATATTTTTTCTACTTCGGTTGGATTATTTCTTTGATCTAAAGCAAACTGTTTTAGATTTTTATAATAATAAGGATCGGCATTGAAATAATTTTTTATTTGAGGAGATCTTTTGCTTTCTTCTTTTAACTTCTCAGAATTAGAATTTAAAATTTCCACTTCCTTGCCATTCTCGGCTTCAGTAATGGACTTAGCTATAAGGCTGATATTTCTCCATTCACCCAAAACAAATTTATCACCATTGCTTCCGTTGCCATTAATTTCAGAAGTCGAATTTTGTGTTCCCCCTCTCCTGGAGGGGGTTAGGGGGAGGCCGCTCTTTTCTATCACATCTTCAATCATACCTTCCAGTCCCATTTTTCTTCCATCATCAGGAGAATAAATTTTCGTAATCCCGTAAGCTTCCAATTCTTCAATTTCTTCTGGCAAAATCGTTCCTCCACCGCCGCCAAAAATTTTGATATGCCCATAACCATTATTATCAAGCAGATCTTTCATGTATTTAAAAAATTCCAAATGACCGCCCTGGTAACTGGTTATGGCAATGGCGTTCGCATCTTCTTCTATTGCACACTCCACAATCTCATGCACACTACGATTGTGACCAAGGTGAATAATTTCAGCACCCTTGCTTTGCATTATTCTACGCATGATATTGATGGCCGCATCATGCCCGTCAAATAATGAAGCTGCAGTTACAATTCTTACTTTATGATTTTTATCAGGCATACATTTTTATTTTAAATACACGAATCGGAACTCATTACACTCTTTCCGGATTTGTAAAATTACAACTAATGAAAGGGAAAATAAAGTAAGCATTTTGAATACAGAAATGGCATTTTGATAAAAATTAATTATTCTTTTTTCATCTGCATTTGTCTTAAATTTGGAATGCTATGCAATCAAAAGAATTAGATAAAATATATACACCTCAGGAATATTTTTTATTGGAAGAAGCCGGGGAAGTCCGGCACGAATTTATTAATGGAAACCTAATTGAAATGTCAGGAGCATCAAGAGAACATCATTTTATTTGCCAAAACATTTTATTGGCGCTTTTATCGTCAACTAAACATCTTGGCTTTAAGGTTTTTATGGAAAATATGAAAGTAAAAATTCCAAACGAAAACCAATATTATTATCCCGATATTTTTATAACCAAAGAAGCTGAAACGGATGAAAATAAATATGTTCAGTTTGAGCCAGAATTAATTGTGGAAGTGTTGAGCGAAACCACGCGAACAAAGGATATGGTAGATAAATTCATCCAATATCGTAAATTAAAAACACTCAATTACTATCTTCTTGTTGAGCCCGAAAAAGACCTCGTTTTATGTAATTTTAAGGATCAGCAGGGAGAATGGAATATGGCTTCTTATACTAAACGCGACGAAATAATTACTCTTCCAAATCTGAATATTTCGCTTCCGATGGAGGATATTTATAAGAAATAACCTTTCCCTTTCAACTCATTTTAAAAGTCAGTTCAGCAAACTCTTCAACGCTCAAAGTCTCCGCACGACGATCAAAAAAGTTATCTTGAAGTTCTTCTTTTGGTAGTAGACTTTTTACTCCGTTTCGTAAAGTTTTACGGCGCTGGTTAAACGCAGTTTTCACCAAAACCCAAAAAGCCCTTTCACTTTTTACCGGCAAAAAACTTTCTCTTCTTGTTAATCGTATTACGCCACTTTGGACTTTTGGTTGTGGCGTAAAACTTTCGTTTCCTACTGAAAATAAATACTCCACTTTATAATAATATTGTATCAATACACTCAAAACACCGTAAACTTTGCTTCCTTCTTTTGCCGCCGCCCTTTCTGCCACTTCTTTCTGGAACATCCCTATCACTTCAGGAACGTATTCTTTCCAATCCAAAACCTTAAATAAAATTTGCGTAGAAATATTATAAGGGAAATTACCGATCACCGTAAATGGTTCGTCAAAAGGCCGATCCATTTCCAAAAAACTTTTATGGATCAGATCATTTTTAAGAGAAGGAAATTCTTTCAACAAAAAATCGATTTTATCCTGGTCAAGTTCTACCGCTTTAAAATGAATACCCGGAATTTTTACCAGGTGTTTTGTAAGCGCTCCACCACCCGGACCAACTTCCAACAAATTTTTAAAAGGATGTTGCATTAAAGCAGCTATAATTTTATCAACGATCTTTTCATCTTTTAAAAAATGCTGTCCGAGAGATTTCTTGAGTGTGTGCATGAGTTGCAAATTAATGATTAGTTAATTGGATAATTGGTTTATTCGTTTATTAGTCAGTTAATTTAATTCATTTTTTGTTTCTTTACTGTGAGGGATTGCACGGGATAAACAAAATTATTTTTGTAATTATTTCTTTGTTTACTGTAATTTTCAAATTATCGAATTTTCAAATTTTCAAATTGATATTCACCACAAAAGGAATTGTTTTACGAACCATAAAATACGGCGAAACAAGCGTGATCGCTTCCGTATTTACCGAACTCTTCGGCATTCAATCCTATTTGGTGAACGGCGTGCGCACTTCGGGAAAAAGTTCGAAAGCGCATTTTTTTCAGTCCTCTTCCATTTTAGAAATGCAGGTTTATCACAATGAATTAAAAAATTTGCAACGGATCAAGGACCTAAGATGGAGTGTGCTTTATAAAAATATTTTGAGCGATGTTACTAAAAATGCTGTTGCGCTTTATATGGTTGAGCTTCTACAAAAATGCCTGAAACAACCCGAAACCAACGAAGATCTTTTTCATTTTTGTGAAGATGCTTTTCTTAAGTTGGACAGCGCAGATAATGAAGTGACGGCTAATTTTCCAATTTACTTTTCAATACAGATCGCGCAAATACTGGGATTTCGTTTGCTCGATAATTATTCTGAAAAACGAAACATTTTCAATTTGCACGAAGGAAGTTTTTCGGATGAAAATTCCGCTTCTCCCAATCATTTAAGCAAAGAATTAAGTTTTCATATTTCTGAATTATTAAAAGCGATCCATCCGGATGAACTGTCTCAAATAAAACTCAACCGAAATATTCGTTCCGCGATTTTAAAAAGCCTTGAAAACTACTATGTGTGGCATGTTCCTGAATTTGGAACCATGAAAACCTTGAATGTTTTGGCAGAAGTTTTAGGATAGACTCCGTCCGCAAGAATGCTCTTTCTAATGTTTAAAGTAATCGTTTAGATTTTGACTTCTCCGTTATTTGCTCTCCATCTACATTTTCAATTAATATAACTCCCGGATTTTTTCCTTTTTCAAAAGTTCCCAGAGAACTTTCCATTTGCAAAGCTTTTGCACCGTTTAAGGTGGCCCATTGCAAAAGTGTTTCAGTTTTCACAAAAGGGAAATTTTGTACGATTGTTTTTATTTCTTCCAAAATATCCAACTGGTGATTGGACGCCAAACTATCAGTTCCGAGAACGATATTATATTCTTTTTTCATGAAAAGATCAACATCCGGAAGTGAATTTTCAATATATAAATTGGCATTCGGGCACAAGCAAAAAGAAATTAGCTGATTTTCATTTTTATGTTGATTTATAAAATCGATATCTTCTTGTTGCGTAAAAGTATTATGAACCAAAATTACAGAGGCAGCACTTGAAAATTTCTTAAAATAACTTTCAACACTCCTGGTTTTTTGAGCCTGGTAAAATGAATTATCAATTTGCAACATTTCATACATCTTAATAAAATCCCCTTTACCTTCCATAAAAAACAAATCCTCCTGGGCTGTTTCCTGGTTATGAATACTTATTGTTTTTCCGGCGAAATAAGGAATCATCATCTTCCACAATTCTTCGGAAACCGAATAAGGCGCATGTGGAACAATTGAAGCCAACAATCCATTTTTTACAAATTCTTCATAAATATTTTTACTTTTCTCTAATCTCATTTCTGCAACCTGCGGAAGCCAACCACTCGTTTCGATGAAATTATAATATTGAAGATTTTTCTTTTGCTTTTGAGCCAACGATAAAGAATTATTGGAAATATCACCCACGGCAACAATTCCTTTACTCATCATTTCCTGTTCTGCATTTTCCATCGCACTCAAAATTTCGCTCTCTTCAAAATGCCTTTCTGAAACCACTTTAAAAACAAAATCAACGAGGCCTGTTCCCTCGGGTATTATGTTTTTTAAATGTGACAGTTCGAGATGACAATGCGCGTTGATAAAACCGGGTAAAATAATTCCTTCGAAAACTTCCACATCTTCACCTGCATCCGACTCGTTAACCAAATTTATTATTTTGCCTTCATCATCTGTAATAAGAACATTTTCCCCCGTTAATAACTTTTCGCCGGTAAATAAATAGTCAGCTCTGAATTTTCGATATCGCATGTAAAAAGGATTAGATTAATTTTGCCCACAATTATCAAAGATAAAGGGTAATATTTTCTACATAAAATGGTTCACAATTTACCCAACTAACCATAAAATAAAATTTTTTTAAAAGATATGCTTGAAAAATTAGAAGCAATAAAAGCAAGATTTGATGAACTGGGAATCGCTCTCACCAATCCTGAAATTGTGAGCGATAACAAAAAATACAAACAGTTAAGCAAGGAATATCGCGACCTGGAAAAGATCGTAATAGTAAGGAACAAATACGCTAAGACTATTGATGACATTGAATTTAACAAAGAAGTGCTCAATAGTGATGACGAAGAAATGCGTGAAATGGCGAAACAGGAATTACCACAATTGCTGCAACAAAAAGAACAGCTTGAAAAGACCATACGCACTATGCTGATCCCAAAAGATCCCCAGGACGAAAAGAATTGTATCCTTGAAATAAGGGCAGGAACCGGTGGTGATGAAGCTTCTCTTTTTGCCGGCGACCTGATGAGGATGTATTTAAAATTCTGTGAGTCAAAAGGTTGGAAAACATCATTGCTCAGTGAAAGTGAAGGAACTGTAGGTGGTTACAAAGAAGTTCAAATAGAAGTAACAGGCGAAGATGTTTATGGTACTTTAAAATTTGAAAGTGGAGTTCATCGTGTACAAAGAGTTCCTGATACAGAAGCAAGCGGCCGCGTACACACGAGTGCTGCCACTGTTGCTGTAATGCCCGAAGCGGAAGAAGTAGATGTGGAAGTACGGGACAGCGACGTAAAAATGGAGACAGCACGAAGTGGTGGTGCAGGTGGCCAAAATGTAAACAAAGTAGAGACAAAGGTAATGTTGACACACCTTCCGACAGGATTAGTGATTGTGTGCCAGACAGAAAGAAGCCAGTTGGGAAACCGTGAAAAAGCGATGCAAATGTTACGCACCAAACTATATGAAGAAGAAGTGAGAAAACAAGAGGAAGAAATTTCCCGTCATAGAAAAAGTTTGGTAAGTACGGGTGACAGGTCTGCCAAAATAAGAACTTACAACTTCCCGCAAGGAAGAGTGACAGATCACCGCATCGGATTGACAGTCTATAATCTTGAAGGTGTTTTAAACGGTGAATTGCAGGAATTTATTGATGCGCTTCAGTTTGCTGAAAATTCTGAAAAGCTCGCTAATCAATAGTTACAGAGCTTCATTAGACAGTAAACCAACAAATTCCGAAGATATTTATTTACAAGAAATTTTTTATTTAACCCAGTGACTGTTAATTAAATCTAAATTCTACAAAAATAAATTTCTGATTATAAGAATTGCCTTGTTATTAAATCTTTATTAACAAAAGCATTTTTACTTTTGGCATGTGATTTGAAACATACAAATCAAACAACATTAAATTTCAATTTTCTCATAAGCAGTTAGTTTTGGTAAACGGCCCCTGTTTCTACAGGGGCCTTCTCTTTTTATAGATCTTAACTAATAATTTTTTGTTAAGCCCATTCATATTAACAAAATAAATAAAATTAACAATTACCGGCTGTTTAACTTCGCGCAAATAATGTTGAATTGAAAGCATTATTTTTAACACATGATCAATAATAATACGTCCCAGATCTTCCAGACAAATAAACCAACAAGATGGAAAAGGTTTAAATGGACAGGGCGTGTGCTTTTAATGATCAGTATTTTCTTTTTTGTTGTTCTGGGTATTGCTTTGTACAGTGGTTCGTTGCCCAATGTACCTAACATGCAGGCCAAAGCACGTGAATACCAAACAGCCCTTGATCCTACCAATCCCCTGATCTTAAAAAATAATCAAAACACAAAATACAAGGGATTTAAAGATTTTTTATTTAAAAAGTTAAAAACAGATTCGCTAAAAAAGTATAAAAATAATGGCGCATCAAAAGCCAATTCTCTTTCTTTGATCCGTGCAGCATTTTATACCCCATGGAATGCGCAACTTGCCTTACCAGATTTGGAAAAAAATGCAGATAAAATCAATACAATCTTTCCCGAATGGTTTTTTATTGATACCGTTACACATCGGCTCCAAACCAGGATTGATAGCGCAGGACTAGCGGTGATGAGGCAAAAAAAATTGCGCATCATGCCGATTCTCTCCAATTTCAATTCATCAAAAAGTGATTTTGATGGAAAATTGCTCCACTCAATTTTAAAAGACCCGGTTGCAGAAAATAATTTTATCCGCCAGGTTGCAGATACCCTTTCATTTTATCATCTTGATGGCATTAACGTAGACTTTGAAGAGATTTCAGAAAAAACGAATGCTCCTCTTACCGCCTTTCAGAAGAAATTATATGATACACTTCATGCCCGAAATATGCTCGTAAGCATGGATGTGGCACCCAAGAACAATGATTATGATTACCAGAAATTGTCCGATTACAACGATTATATAATACTAATGGCCTATGATGAATACAACAATTCTACAGGGCCGGGGCCTATCAGTGCACAAAAATGGATCGAAGATGCTTTATCATGGACCTCTGACAAAATTGATCCATCGAAAATCATTTTAGGAATTGCAGGTTTTGGATATGAATGGTCAGATGGAAAAATGGATTCACTACCACTAACATACAATGATGCAATTAATAAAGCAAAAACAATCGGGGCTAAAATTATTTATGATGACGATTCTTACAATCTTCATTTTAATTATGCAACTCAGAGTGAGTCAGACTCAACAGACATCATAAATCACGAGGTTTGGTTTACCGATGCGGCAACGACTTTTAATATTTTGCGATTCAGTGATGAATTTCCCACAGCCGGCACCGCACTTTGGCGTCTTGGAAGCGAAGACCAGCGCATATGGAAATATTATAACCGTAATTTGAGCAATGATTCTCTAAAACAGCATCCTTTTAATTTTGATTCTTTAAAAACCATTCCAATAATCCATAACAATGTAGGTTTCCAGGGTGAAGGTGAAGTTTTGGATATTTTGTATTCACCTCAACCCGGTAAAATTAGTTTTGAAATAGACACTTCTGAAGAACTAATTGCAGAACAGAATTACCTGCAACTTCCCTCCGGATATGTGATCAGAAAATTTGCAGAAGATACAACGGTTGGAAAAGGGCATAAGCTCATTCTCACCTTCGATGACGGGCCGAGCGCCGAATGGACTCCCAAAATACTTGACATTCTTGAACGGGAAAAAGTTCCTGCTGCCTTTTTTGTTGTAGGAATTAATGCAGAGCAAAATATTCCCCTTTTAGCCAGGGAATATAATGATGGCTTTGAAATCGGTAATCACACTTTTACGCATCACAATATTGCGGAAATGAGTGTACAAAGAGCTGCTCTTGAAATGAAATTAACACGGTTACTGATCGAAAGTATAACCGGGCACTCAACCATTTTATTCAGAGCTCCATATAATGCGGATTCAGAGCCTGAAACCTATGAAGAACTTGCTCCCATACAAAGAAGCAGGAGTGAAAATTATTTAACCATCAACGAAAGTATTGATCCCAATGACTGGGCTCCGGGTGTTTCCGCTGATACCATTTTTAACCGCGTAGTTCGCCAGGTAGAAACCGGAAACGCCAGTATTATTTTGTTACATGATGCAGGCGGCGAAACCCGGCAAGCAACAGTTGAAGCCCTCCCGAGGATCATAGATTATTTCAAGAAAAAAGGGTATGTTTTTACTAGTGTTTCCGACCTGATGGGAAAAACAAGGGACCAGGTAATGCCCAGAGTAACCAATGCCCGTGACCGTTGGACCAGGAAATTCAACTTTTTTCTTGCAGAATCCGGCTATTGGTCAGGACAAATTTTATTTACCTTATTTATTATCGGCATATTGTTGTCTATTGGTCGAATGATATTAATGGCACTTCTTGCAAGCATTCAAAAAAGGAGAGAAAAAATATTTGATGCGGCTAATGTTTTACCGGCTTTTCTAACAGGTGACAAAAAATCATACCCTTTAGTAAGTGTTGTCGTTCCGGCATATAACGAAGAACTGAATGCTGTTAGAACAGTGAACAGTTTACTATCGCAGGATTATCCTGAAATTGAAATAATTTTTGTAGACGATGGAAGTGCTGACAAAACATTTATAACAGTAAACGAACAATTTAAACGAAATCCTAAAGTGCATGTTTTTACCAAAATAAACGGGGGTAAAGCATCTGCACTCAATTTTGGAATTGAAAAATCGAATGGAGATTTTGTGGTTTGCATTGATGCAGATACCCAATTAAAATCTGATGCGGTAACCTTGTTAATGAAAAAATTTGATAATGAAAATGTAGCAGCAGTTGCAGGAAATGTAAAAGTGGGTAATGAAGTAAATATGATCACGAAGTGGCAAAGTATTGAATACATTACCTCTCAAAATTTTGACCGTCGTGCTTTTGATCTCCTAAATTGTATTACTGTTGTACCCGGCGCTATTGGCGCTTTTAGAAAAGATGCGATACTTATTTCCGGCGGCTTTACCACAGATACGCTTGCCGAAGATTGTGACCTTACTATGCGGCTTTTACGCAATGGATATATCGTGAGAAATTGTACGACTGCAATTTCGTATACTGAAGCGCCGGAGACTTTTAAACAGTTTTTAAAGCAGCGGTTCAGGTGGAGTTTTGGAGTAATGCAATCTTTCTGGAAGCACCGCGATACACTTTTCAATTCAAAATATAAAAATTTTGGAATGATAGCGATGCCCAATATTCTCATTTACCAGATCATTTTGCCTATTCTTGCGCCTTTGGCAGATATAATTTTGGTACTTAGTTTATTGGCCGCATCGTTTGGGATTGTGGTGGCAAGCATTCCACACATCATTCTTTATTATTTAATTTTTACTTTAGTAGATATTGCCGGCGCGGCACTTGCTTTTGCTTACGAAAAAGAAAATCACGTTAAGTTAATTTGGATGCTGCCACAGCGATTGATTTACCGACAATTGATGTATTACATTCTCCTCAAATCTTTTAATAAAGCGATAAAAGGAGAAATGCAAGGCTGGGGCGTTTTAAAGAGAACAGGAACCGTGAAAGAAGTAGCAGTGGCGGGAACAGAATTATGAATTATGAATTGTAAAGTATGAATGACGGCGACGAGTATTTTATGAAACAGGCGCTGAAAGAGGCCTTAAAAGCATTGGATTCGGATGAGGTTCCTATTGGCGCAATTGTAGTTATGAATGAAAAAATTATCGCGCGGGGATACAACCAGGTGGAAACATTAAATGATTCAACGGCTCATGCAGAAATCATTGCCCTTACCGCAGCCTTCAATTTTTTGGGTTCAAAATATTTACCCGAAGCCACTTTATATGTAACCATCGAGCCGTGTACCATGTGCTTTGGTGCCTTATACTGGAGCAAAATAGGTAAGGTGGTTTTTGGGGCCAGCGATCCTAAACATGGTGGCTTGTCTTTACACGCTTCCTCAAAAAATTTGTTGCATCCAAAGACCGAAATTGTAAAAGATATTCTTGCAGAGGAATGCGCTTTGCTTATGAAAGATTTTTTCAGAAAGAGAAGATAATACTGGCGTGGAGTTTGTGCACTTCTGTTTATAATTTACTTTACGAAAAGCGAAATTTTTCTTCTTTAAAAATAGAAGTACCCGAATTTCTACTATACATTAAGTAAATTTGTAACTCAAATAAATTTATTCACTTTTAAAAAATAAAAAATTATGGCATTCACATTACCGCCTCTCCCTTACGATTATAACGCGTTGGAACCCAACATCGACGAACAAACTATGCATATCCACCACGATAAGCATCACCAGGGTTATGTAGATAATCTGAACAAGGCAGTAGCTGGTACAGACAATGAAAAAAAGACACTCGAAGAATTGATTAAAAATGCAGGAAGTTTAAGTACAGCCATAAGAAATAATGGCGGAGGACATTGGAATCATAGTTTCTTTTGGGAAATACTCTCTCCAAATGGCGGTGGACAACCTGAAGGAAAACTGGCAGAGGCAATCAACAAAGCATTTGGTTCTTTTGATGAAATGAAAGAAAAATTTAATGCTGCAGGCGCAGCAAGATTTGGAAGCGGTTGGGCATGGCTCGGCGTAGCTGATGGTAAGCTAACTATTTGTTCTACACCCAACCAGGATAATCCGCTGATGGATATCGCTGAGTGTAAATGCACACCCATTTTGGGCTGCGACGTTTGGGAACATGCTTATTATTTAAAGTATCAAAACAGAAGAGCTGAATACCTAAAGAATTTCTGGAATCTTGTAAACTGGAAAAAAGTTTCCGAAAATTTAGAGAAGGCATAATTTGACTACTCATTTTATTTTAAAACCGCCTGAACCGGCGGTTTTTTTATTTAGCCACTTACCCATCAATACTTTAACCATTTTTTCTTTACTGAAATAACAGTCCTCATTTTCGTTTCCCATGGAAAAGAAAAAGGGAAATACCAGAATTTCATTTCAAAATATTGCAAATTGCAGGGTTACAATTTTTCAAAATAAATAACATACTTCTGTTTAAAAAAACAGATAATTGTAAATTGCAGTTATGACAAAGCTTTCAGTTAACATCAATAAAATTGCAACGCTTCGTAATTCGCGTGGAGGTAATAATCCTGATTTGATCAAAGCTGCAACTGACATTCAGAATTTTGGAGCCGAAGGAATCACGGTTCATCCAAGGCCCGATGAAAGACACATAAGATATGCTGATGTTTATGAACTTAAAAAAATAATCACCACCGAATTTAATATTGAAGGGAATTGTCGTGAAGATAAATTTGTTCACCTGGTTTTAGAAAACAGGCCCGAACAGGTAACACTTGTTCCGGATGATCTTGGGCAATTAACATCCGATCATGGATGGGATACGGTAAAAAACCAGGATTATTTAATTGAGATAATCGATGTGTTTAAACATGCGGGAATTCGTGTATCCATTTTTGTAGATCCTGTTATTGAAATGGTTGAAGGAGCAAAAAAAACCGGAACAGACAGAATTGAATTATATACGGAAAGTTATGCCCGGGAATATCAAAAAGGAAATCGGGAAGAAGCAATTGCACCTTATATTAAAGCCGCAAAAAAAGCAGTAGAACTTGGGCTGGGAATCAATGCAGGTCATGACCTTGATCTCCACAACCTAAAATATTTTGCAGAACATATTCCAGGTCTTTTAGAAGTTTCAATAGGTCATGCACTTATTTGTGATGCCTTGTATTTGGGATTGGAAAATACAGTTCAACTATACAAAAGGCAATTGATGCACTAATTAAATAATTCTTCAAGCTTTTTATTCAGCGCATCGCCACGAAGATTTTTTGCGATAATAATTCCGTTAGGATCTATCAAAATATTCTGTGGAATACTGGTAATTTTAAATTTTGCAGCCACTTCGTTATTCCATCCCTGCAGATCACTGATATGAGTCCATGTGAGTCCGTCCATCTTAATAGCGTTTAACCATGCTGGTTTTGCCTGATCAAGTGAAACGCCTAACACTGTAAAGTTTTTATGATGATATTTATTATAAGCTGATACCACATTTGGATTTTCCATGCGACAGGGACGACACCAACTTGCCCAAAAATCTATCAGCACATATTTCCCACGAAAGGATGAAATTTTTACCAGGTTGCCTGCAGTATCATTTTCCGAAAAATCAGCAATCCGGGATCCTATAGGATTTATTTTTGCCAATTCCAATTGCTGGTTTACATATTTTCCTAGATTCGTTTCCTTAACATTTTCAGATATTATCTTATACAAATTGTCTGCTGCCGCAACATTATCTGAAGTTTGCATAATTCTTATAACTGCAATCGGATCAACATAAGAAGAAGGATATTTTTTTACAAAATCTTCACTAATCTTTTGCACCACTGCCACAGAATCAGGATTTTTTTCAGAACCAGGCATAAACATTTGTTCATAAGGCGCTATCGCTTTTGAATATTCCTGGTATTCATCTTCTGTTTTAGACCCGGTGATAGAAAGATTATCTAAATTATCTTTATCCCCTTTGATAATAATTTTGCTGTTGTCGATAAACATTGGAATCGCCGGAGGCTGATCATCAAAAATTAAAATAATAAAAGAAGGTTCTGCGAGTTGGCCTTTAATAGTAAACTTACCTTTTTCAATACTAGCTTGCTTTTCAGGTGTTTGTGTTTGTTGATTTAAAAAAGAAACAGAAGTCCCATCAGGGTAGCCTGTCACATTTCCTGATATTTCAAATTCCTTTGGAGAGGTTTGAGAAAAAGCAAAAAAGGGGACAGTTATTAAAAATAAAAGAAGTGATTTCATTAATTACTGTATTACATTAACTGCAAATTTAATTTTTTTACCTAACAATTGAAAGCCAGGTAATGATTTTAATCCTGTAAAATGGAGCTAAGAAATTTTTCGGTGGCATTCTCAACGTATTCTGCATTCTCAATAGCTTTAATATAAGCAGTACCAATGATAGCGCCCGCAGCATGTTTACAAGCCGCTTCAAAAGTCTGATGATCCCTTATTCCAAAACCAATGAGCACTTTATTTTTCAAACTCATCTTTTCTATCCTCGCAAAATAACTTTCCTGGGCATTCATGTCTGTATTTTTCCCGGTAATGGAAGAAGATGAAACCGCATAAATAAATCCGTGGGTGAGAGAATCAATTTTTCTAATCCGCTCCTCTGAAGTTTCAGGCGTTACCAAAAAAATAAAATTCAGATCATTTTCTTCAAATATCTCTTTGTACTCACTCTCATATTCTGCAATCGGAAGATCGGGAAGGATAATACCACTGATGCCGCTTTTTTTTGCATCGATGCAAAACTTTTGAAAACCATATTGCAAAACAGGATTCAGGTATCCCATTAAAATTAAAGGAACGTTCCTAACACCTGAAGGAAAGTTTTGATGATAGTGATTTAACTGTTCAAAAAGAATTTTAATGGTCATCCCATTTTGCAATGCTTTCATGCTGCTGTTTTGAATGACGGGGCCATCAGCCAGTGGATCGCTATAAGGCATGCCGATTTCAATCATATCTGCTCCATGTTTAGCTAATGAAGAGAGAATTATTTCAGTATCATTTAATTGAGGAAATCCTGCTGTGAAATAAATACTTAAAATATCTTTTTCTTTTTCTTCAAACATCTTTTGAATTCCGTTCATTCGCTTTCTTATTTTTTATTATTTTTTGTTTAAATCGTTTTGAATTTA
>DAHXOZ010000080.1 GCA_027364635.1 bacterium
TTGAGAGAAAACATACTTGCCTGAATTCATAAAAAATTGATTATCAGGTAAATATAAAATTAAAACTTCTCAAAAAAATTGGCTTACGGCGTACTCGTTTTATTTGGCGTGGTAGTGGTTGTCTTTTTGGTTTTCCAGGCATTTGGCGATCCGGCACGAATGGTTTTAGGACAAACCGGCGACAAGAAAACGATGGAAAATATTCGTAAAGAATTGTATCTCGATCAGCCCAAATGGAAACAATTTGTTTTTTATGTAAATGACATTTCGCCCGTCAGCATTGATTCCAAAACAGAAATAAAAGAAAAAGGCCTTCGTGGATTTTTTATTCCTGTAAGCAAAAATGAAAACCTCGCTTTCAAAATTCCCTACCTGCGCAGAAGTTATCAAACCAAAAAACAGGTGACTGAAGTTTTGATGGAAGCCTTGCCGGGAACAATTATGCTGGCAACGGCTGCCATGTTTTTTTACCATTATTGTCGGAATATTTTTGGGAATATTGTCGGCGGTAAAACAAAATACATGGATAGATACCTCGTCAGTTTTTGCCAGCGTTATCGGTATTTCTGCACCTTCGTTTTTTATGGCGATCGTCATCGCATATATCTTTGGTTTGGTGTTGCATGATTATACCGGTTTATCGCTAACCGGCAGTTGGTTTGATATTGATCCTGTAACAGGTCAACGCTACCTCACTTTACAAAATTTAATTTTACCGGCGCTCACTTTGGGCATCAGGCCGTTGTCGATCATTACGCAATTAACAAGAAGTTCGATGCTGGATACACTCAACCAGGATTACATAAGAACTGCTTATGCCAAAGGATTAAGCAAAAGAAAAGTAGTGCTCCATCATGCACTTCGAAACGCTATAAACCCGGTATTGACGGCCATTACGGGTTGGTTTGCCGAATTACTCGCCGGCGCTTTTTTCGTAGAATATATTTTTGGCTGGCAGGGAATTGGTAAAGTAACGGTTGATGCCTTGGAAAAATTAGATTACCCTGTGGTGATGGGTTCAGTTCTTCTTGCCGCCACGATTTTTGTATTGATGAATATTTTTGCTGATATACTTTATGGTGTTATCGATCCGAGAGTGAAGATGAAATGAGGAAAAAGTTTTTATTTCATCTTTGCTACACTTCAATAAAAAATCCTGCTGAGTAGCTTTCTTAATTAAGACAATTGGAGATATTGGTTTTCGATCGTAACATTGAAATGTATATCAGCTTTTAATGCTTTGAACACTCTGATAACTGTATCAATAGTCGCGCTATTTGCACTACTTTCCAATTTTGAAATCTGTGCTTTTTGAACTCCAACAAGTTTTCCTAATTGCTCTTGTGTTAAATTCCGCTCCTGCCTTGCCTTTTTAATCATGTGACTTAACACGTCCATGCTAAGTTCATATTCATATTGATCCCTTTCTTTAGTACCGGCCTTACCGATATATTTGTCTTTCATTTCTGCAAGTGAATAAGATTTCATTTGTGTTTTTGCCATAAAATTATTTTTTTGATTTGTTTTCAAAATATTTTGTCATGATATGAACCGCTCTTTCAATTTCGTTTGAAGGCACTTTATCTACCTTTTTTATAAAGCCATGGGTTGCTAAAACCAATGTTTCTTTTTCGTTGGTTTTGTCCCAAAAAGCAAGAAGTCGTATTTGTTTTCCCCCAGACCGAAACCTTAATTCCCAAATATCCCTTTTCAATTTTTTAAAAAGTCGTGGATCATCGCTAAGTCAATGTTGTAAAAAATCTTCTTTCTTGCTTTTGGATCAAGCTCTGCTATAAATTTATCTGCCTCTTCTAAAAATTTCGTTTGAAAATGTCGCAACTAAAATGTTTTTGTAAAGATACTATAAGTTTCTAAATATAGAAACATCGTTTAGGCTGCTGCAATTCATTGTATGATAGCTCTTCCGTCTTTGTGCTGATGAATATTTTTGCTGATATATTGTAAGGCTTTATAAGATGAAGTAGGGGAGAAATAATTATACGCGATTTGCTCTCACTGTTTCAACTTCTTTTGTGATATCTTCTAAGGATGGCGGGTTTTTCGCAGCTTTTTTACGGAGGTGCATAACAACTTTTAAAAAGTTGTCGCTTGAAGTATCTTTGATTGAAATCAAATTCAAATCAGCCAGGTCTTGTAAAAGTTTCCCTGCCTTTGGATTTAATAGGTCAACTTGCATTGTATTCATACTCCAAATATAAAGTTTTTTAGAATTGTAATCTTAATAAAACAGCATTGAAACTAACCCGAAAAAAAGAATCCTCTTCAGTTTTCAGCGTAGTAAACACACAAATTTGCCAAATTTTTATTCGGCCTTATTTTACCACAACTTCTTTAATTACTTTTTCACCCAATTCTTCGTTTACTCTTTCGATGATTTTTGGTTTTTGGTAAAGCAGTTCATTTTTTAGCGGAGCGACAGAGGTGTAAATAAACAGCGTTGAATTGATGATCTCAATTTTATCAGTGTAATTGGCAATAGTTCGTCCCATTATTTTTTCCCAGGCATCTTTTACCTGCATGGCCTGCACGCCATTTTTAAGCTTGCTTTTTTTTAAGAATTCTTTTAATGCTTCGCCAATTGAAACTTCCATTTTGTAAAGGTATTTTTTTTTCGCCACAAAGGCACAAAGTCCCGAAGAAACTCAAAGAAGAATAAGAAATAAACTGGTATTTTTCTGTGGCCAATTTTCTGCTTTGGTCGAGGCGACTAATTTTTTATGAAACTTCGTGTCTTTGCGCCTTTGTGGCTAATTCTTATAGTAGTTCTATTATCTGCACGGTATCTCCAAACTGCGAAAGCGCATCCAGCAAACGATCTGCATGTGTATCGGTAATAAAAACCTGTCCGTTGTTTTCTTTGCATACGTATTCCAATAAATTTTTGATCCGGCTTTCATCCAGTTTTTCAAACACGTCATCCAATAATAAAAGAGGCGGAGAACCTTTTACTTTCTTTAATATTTCAAACTCTGCCAGTTTGCACGCAAACAATAAACTTTTTCTTTGGCCCTGCGAAGCGATAGTTTTAAATACATTTTCATGCAACAGAAAAATAAGGTCATCTTTTTGAATGCCTACATTGGTGCGCTGTGTAAGCCTGTCCTTCTGCCGTGAGGCGATCAATAATTCTTCAAAATTATTTTCATTTTGCAGGCTGTTATATTCCAAATCAATTTCTTCATTATTCCCCGAAATGCTTTTATAAAATTGTTGCACCAGTGGAAATAATTTTTCACAAAATTGTTTGCGCACTTTATGAATGTAATTTCCCGGGGAAATCAGTTGCTGGTCGAAGGTTTCCAGCAAGGCAAAATCAAACCTGCTTTTGGCCGCTTCATTTTTCAGAAAGCTATTTCTTTGCGCCAGCACTTTGCTATAGGTGATCAGTTGCTGTAAATATTCTGCATCAACCTGGCTGATTAAAGTATCTAAAAATTTTCTTCTTTCTTCACTTCCACCGGTGATCATGCCGATATCATCCGGCGCAATAACCACACATGGAAACTTGCCGATGTGATGCGAAAATCTTTCATACGCAACATCATCTAAATAAAATTCTTTTTTTTGAGTAGCGCGATAAATACAAACTATTTTTTGTGATTCGGTAGCTTCAATTTCCTTTTGCAATTCTCCTTCAAGCCTGAAACCTTCATCGTCAAAATGAGTGTTTAAAGCATCTGATTTGGTGAAATAGCTTTTGGTAAAACACAAATAATTAATAGCATCAAGAAGATTCGTTTTCCCTTTTCCATTGAGCCCGCATACACCGATAATCCTTTCCGTAAAATCAAATTCTCTTGATCGGTAATTTTTATAGCCTGTTAAAGATATTTTTGTAAAAAACATAAGTAGGTGTCAGGTGTCAGGTGTCAGGTTTTAGGTAATCAGGAACGAATCGAAAAACGGTTGTCGGTTATCGATTGTCAGTTGTCTGTTGCCGTCTCAACTACAACATTCTCCGTAAATAATTTATTTGTCCAAGATGGTAATTAAAATGTGCCAACAGGAAGATCAAAAATATTTCTGTAGTAAATGCCTGCTCTCTTATTTTAACCGGGAATTCTTTTTTCAGATCTTCTTCAGATATTTTGGGTAAGGTATTTTTTATAATTTCTTTTAATGAATTTATATCAGCAACCAGTTTTTCACGCGGAACATCTTTTAATGAAAATTCGTCATCTCTTTGCCTGACGTAGTCAGTATGGCCCAGTATTCTGCCAATAAAATCGTTGAGGTTTCCGATAAGGTGCAGGGCTAAATTTCCGGCAGAATTTTTTATGTCGCCTTTTATTTGCCAAAGGTCTTTTTCATTTTTAAACAAATTAATTTCTTCGGTCAATTTGTTGAGGTCTCTTTCGTATAGATCTGCGATGTTCATTTGATTTAAGTTAAAAGTTTTACAGTAAAAGAAGTTTTAAGCCCGATTTTTATTTTTATCGCGAAAATTTTGGGTTGAATTATTTTCCCGGGAACCGGTTTGTAAAGATACACGAATCAGCGATTATTTAAATCTTGTTAAGATATAGAATCATTTAGTTATCATTATTATATTTGTGGCTATGACTATAGAATTACTTAAAGATTTGAGAGACCGTTTGATGGTTTTGAGGAGGTTTCTTTGACGTTGAGAACCGCGAACAAAAGATAAATAACGATAAACAGCTTTCGCTTTCTTCAGGTTTCTGGGACGACAGTAAACGTGCTACTTCCATTTTAAAATCGATCAAACTGAATGAATATTGGTTACATATTTATACAGATGTAAAAACAAAAGTGGAAGATTTTTCTGTGCTTTTTGAATTCTGGAAAGAAGGCGAAGCAACAGAAGAAGAAGTGAAGGAAGCGTATAACAGTGCTGTAAAAGCAACGGAGGAAGCGGAGTTTAAAAGTACACTCAACAAACCGGAAGATGAGATGCCGGCGATTCTGCAAATTAACAGCGGAGCGGGTGGAACTGAAAGCCAGGATTGGGCGGAAATGCTGTTGCGTATGTACCGGATGTATGGTGAAAAGCAAGGCTGGAGCGTAACCGAGCTGGATTTCCAGGAAGGAGAAGGCGCCGGAATTAAAAGCGCTACCTTACAGTTTGACGGGCCATTTGCTTATGGATTTTTAAAAGCTGAGAGTGGGGTTCACAGGCTGGTACGTATTTCGCCATTTGACAGTAACGCCCGACGGCATACCAGTTTTGCCAGCGTGTATGTATACCCGTTAATTGACGATTCAGTTGAAATAAAGGTTAGCCCGGCGGATGTCGAGTGGGCTTTTTTCAGAAGTGGCGGAAGCGGCGGACAAAATGTAAACAAGGTAGAAACCGCTGTTAGATTGACACATAAGCCGTCAGGTATAATTGTAGAATGTCAGCAGGCACGTACACAGGGTGAAAATCGCGAGAAGGCAATGACGATGCTTAAAAGCAGGTTATATGAAGAAGAGATGAGAAAAAGGCAGGAGCAACTTGATGTGAACAATGCTTCCAAGAAAAAAATTGAGTGGGGAAGCCAGATACGCAGTTATGTTTTTCATCCGTATAAAATGATCAAGGACCATCGAACCGATTATGAAGTAGGAAATGTAGGTCCGGTAATGGATGGCGATTTGGATGGGTTTATAAAAGCATATTTGATGATGGAAAGTTAATTAATTAGCTAATTAGCTGATTAGCCAATTAGCTAATTAAAAACAATAGAACAATAAAACAATACAACCTATAATCAATAATCAATAATTAAACATGGCTTCCATTCTTATAATAGATGATGAAAAAGCGATCAGGAAAACGCTTACTGAAATTCTGGGGTATGAAGGTTATAAAATTGATGAAGCTTCTGATGGAGAAGAAGGCCTTAACAAATTCAGGTTAAAGAGCTATGATCTTGTTCTTTGCGATATCAAGATGCCAAAATTAGATGGCATTGAATTTTTAGAAAAAGCCAAAGAAATCAGTCCTGAAGTTCCTATTATTATAATCAGCGGCCACGGCAATATTGAAACGGCTGTTGAGGCGGTGAAAAAAGGTGCTTTTGATTATATTTCAAAACCACCGGATCTTAACCGCCTGCTTATCACACTTCGCAACGCAATGGATAAAACTACCCTGGTTGCGGAAACAAAAGTGCTGAAAAGGAGAGTAAATAAAGTGCAGGAAATTGTGGGTGAATCTGCTCCAATAACCAAAATAAAAGATACTATTGATAAGATAGCTCCTACAGAAGCACGGGTTTTAATTACCGGTGAAAACGGTGTAGGGAAAGAATTGGTGGCAAGGTGGATTCACCAAAAAAGTGCCCGTTCTTCGGGTTCAATGGTAGAAGTAAACTGTGCTGCAATTCCTGGAGAATTAATTGAAAGTGAACTTTTTGGGCACGAGAAAGGAAGTTTTACTTCAGCTGTAAAACAACGAATCGGCAAATTTGAACAGGCAAGTGGCGGTACATTATTTTTAGATGAAATTGGCGACATGAGCCTCAATGCTCAGGCTAAAGTTTTGCGGGCTTTGCAGGAAGGGAAAATCACCCGTGTAGGCGCTGATCGTGATATAAATGTGGATGTGAGAGTGATTGCCGCTACGAATAAAGATCTGCTAAAAGAAGTTGAAAATAAAAATTTCCGCCTTGATCTTTACCATAGGCTTGGTGTTATTATTTTGCATGTACCCAATTTAAATGAGCGGGTCTCTGATATTCCGTTATTAGTTGATCGTTTTCTGTCCGACATTGCTACCGAATATGGGCAACCGAAAAAGACAATTGATAAAAAGGCACTTGATCTGTTACAGAAATATAAATGGACAGGAAATATTCGTGAGTTAAGAAATGTGGTGGAAAGACTGATCATCCTTTCAGGCAAAACCATAACTGCAGAGGACGTAGAAAATTACGTTTTACCGAAAAAATAATTGAATAATTAAAAAGCCCCTTTTCCGGCATTACAATTAATATGAATCACATTTATTGCATCAGTGGTTTCGGAGCCGATGAAAGGGTTTTTGGAAAAATAGATTTCGGTAAAAATGATGTTCACTTTATTCAATGGAAGATTCCGGAAAAGCATGAAACCATTGAGTCGTACGCTGCAAGAATGTGCAAAGAAATTTTGCATCCTTTTCCAATTCTCATAGGTTTATCTTTTGGCGGAATGATGGCGATAGAAATTGCTAAACTGATCCCGGTTGAAAAAGTTATTCTCGTTTCTAGTGTTTGCTGTCGCAAGGAATTACCTTTTTATATGAAGCTTACATCTGCCTTGAATTTGAACAGGCTGATCCCGATGAAGCCATACCCGATTCTTGAACCTCTTGAAAACTATAACCTGGGCGTTGAAGATAAAGAGCAAAAGAAGTTATTAAAAGAATATCGTAATAATCTTAATCTTCAATATAGCAACTGGGCAATAGACCAGGTTGTAAACTGGAAAAACGAATGGCTTCCATCAAATTATATTCACATTCACGGAACAAAAGACCACATTTTCCCTGTGAAGAAGATTATAAATCCTGATTATGTAATTAAGAATACCGGCCATTTGCTGCTGATGAATAAAGCAGATGAGGTAAATGAAATATTAAAAAAAGAGTTGTAACACCAAGCATAATTTTGAAAGTTCTGTGTTAAACTAATGATAACTATTTTCGCTAAGTTTTTTATTAAGAATTTTTATATGCTACTTTTGTTTTCGTCAAAAAAAATTAACCCATGAGTGTAGGTTTACTTCTGTTTATTATCGCAGCGATTGCTGTTCTTATAGGCTTGTATGGAATGTTTAAAAAAGCGGGTATCACACCATGGAAAGCTTTGATTCCATTGTATAACACCTGGTTTATGGTGGAAAAGATGAAGCTGAAAAAGATTTGGTTTTTCCTTCAGCTTATTCCTATCGCCGGCCAGTTTATCACTATCTGGATCAACATAAAATTTGTTGAGCATTTCGGCAGGTTTGGTTTGTGGCATCATTTTCTTACTGTTTTCTTTCCTTATATTTATTTTCCTTATCTCGGCTTTTCTGACCAGGAAAGATATGCAGGTACATTGGTAGTTGATAATTACAAAAAAGGTGCTATACGTGAATGGATAGACGCAGCAGTTTTTGCCATTGTAGCCGCTACCCTTATACGCACTTTTGTTTTTGAAGCCTACACCATCCCTACACCCTCAATGGAAAAAACATTATTGGTGAACGATTTTTTGTTTGTAAGCAAATTCGCTTATGGCCCAAGGCTTCCAAACACGCCACTGGCTTTGCCTTTCATGCATCATACTATACCCGGAACCAACACCAAATCTTATGTGGAGTGGATTCACATTCCTTACATTCGCTGGTTTGCCAAACCTGTAAAAAGAACCGATGTTGTAGTGTTTAATTTCCCTGTAAATGATACACTGATCAATGATGCGCAACATGGATCGCAGGTTACCTATTACCAGGAGATCCAGGGCAGAATGATGGCCGACCACATCTCCGAACAGGAAGCACGGCAACGGGTTCTTGATCAATATGGAGATCTTATTATCACCAGGCCTGTCGACAAAAGAGAAAATTTTATCAAAAGATGTGTTGGAATTGCAGGTGATACCTTGCAGATAAAAAACAGGGTCGTTTATATCGATGGTGTGGCTCAGCCTTTACCTGAATATCATGAGTTTAACTACCTGGTTACTACTTCAGCACCTCTTAATCCTGATCAACTGAACAGTATTGGCATTCATGATACAGATGATCAAAACAAAAACCAGGTGCAAATGATAGGAACTGATTCTTATATTATTGGAATGGATGATGCTGAAAAACTACAATTGAAAATGCTTCCGGGTATTAAAGATATTCAACCTCAGCCTTTGGCTGATTGGGACAAGGGAACTTACTTATTTCCTTATGAAAATAATGGCTGGACAGTGGATAATTATGGACCGATATGGATTCCTAAAAAAGGAGCCACCATTCAATTGAATCCGGAAAACGTAAAACGCTATCAACGATGTATTGATACTTATGAAGGCAATAAGTTTGAAGAAAAGGACGGACAATACTTTATCAATGGCAAACCTGCTACTTCCTATACTTTCAAAATGAACTATTACTGGATGATGGGAGATAACCGCCATAATTCGCTTGATAGCCGCTACTGGGGCTTCGTTCCGGAAGATCATATTGTAGGAAAAGCTTCTCTTATCTGGTTTAGCTATGGCAACAACGGAATCAGGTGGAGCAGGATATTTAAAACGATTCATTAAGGAATTTGAGCAGTGAACCAACAATTAATACTGTTTTTTATTTTGCAAAAGCTTACGGTTGCTTGTAAATTTTCCCGTTTTTCATAATAAAAACAACATTTCTGATCTCATGAATATTATCAGAAGGATCACCATTTACCGCAATGATATCAGCCAACAAACTTTTTTTGATTCTTCCTATTTTATCGCCGTAACCAAAAACATCTGCATTGATGGATGTGGCGCTTCGCAAAACATCAACAGGCTTCATTCCATACTCAACCATGGTTTCCATTTCTCTCGCATTATCACCATGCGGAAACACGCCCACATCGCCACCCATGCAAATCGTAACACCTGCCCTTAGCGCCGCGGCAAAACTCTTTTTTTTATCAACGATCATTTGCGGGTCAGGATCAATGCCTTTGTGCCAATGCAGGTAATAACGGGCAATTGCTTCGCTGGCGGCAATCGTTGGACAAAGGGCAATTCCTTTTTCTTTCATCAGCCTGAAAATTTCTTCTGTTCCATTGTTGCCATGCTCAATAGAATGAACGCCTGCTTCAATTGCACGGCGCATACCTTCAGGAGTTGAAGAATGAACGGTTACAAATCGTCCGCTGCTCCCTGCAATTTCCACAGCTTTAGCAATTTCCTGGGTTGTAAACGTAGGTTCATTTTCTCCATTCAATCCCCAGGAATAATCAGCGTACACTTTTACTACATCAGCTCCTTTAGATATCTGTGTTCTTACTTCCTTTTCCATTTCATCCACATTGGCAACTTCGGCTGCTCCTTGCGGAAAGTCGATATCGGCATTGCTGGAATGAGGCCCATAAGAGCCTTTTGCTACGATGGCTCTTGTGGCAACAATCATACGTGGCCCCGGAACAACGCCTTTTTCAATTGCCGTTTTTAAGCCTGCATCATCATACATCGCACCTTCTGTTCCTAAATCTCTTACTGTGGTAAAACCTGCCATTAGTGTCGCATTGGCATGCGTTACTGCTCTTGCAGTTCTTTCGGCGCGACTCTCTTTCAACACCTGGTCGTTCCAACTGGCTTCATTATAAGGATGTAAAAACAAATGAGAATGACCTTCAATTAATCCGGGCAAAAGAGTAGTTCCTTTCAATTCAATAATACGCGTATTAGCGGGGAGCTTAAATTGCATCTGGCCCGCGTTTTCTATTTTATTTCCTTTAACCAAAACTACCCAATCATTGTGCATCGTTTCTCCATCAAAAACCCTGTCGGGCTTTAAAAGATAAAATGAATCTATTTGTGCAGATGCAAAAAAAGAAAGAAGAAAAAAGCTAAAGCCTAAAATAATTTTCATTAAGGAAAGATAAGAATATATTCTATTCCATTTTCATCATTCCGGTGGCAATCATCCAATGGTGCAACTGGTGGTGAGCGCCTTCAACCAAAAGGCCAATATATCCCAAAGCCCTTATTTCTTCTACTTCTGAAGTATCAGCAGTTGTGCAAGTTATCGTCCATTTATCACCGTTTTGAGTGGCTTGCATATCCCAACCTTTTTCCATTTTTAGCATTCGCGGATGCATCATGAACAAATGTTCCAGGGCAATGATTGCACGTTTTGTTTCGGGATGAACTTCAATCTCTACGCCTTTTTCAATTGGCTTTTTCGAAATAACGGTTACATCTTCAGTGAATGCTTTCATATCCAATAAATGTTGGCGTAATGCTTCCAGGTCAACCTTTGACCAATCTGTTTTTGGATCGGCCTCGAGTTTTTGCACTACTTCCTGTATCGTTCCAAAAATGTCATTGCCGGGCATGGTAAGAGGTGTGGAGTGTGCCATTTGCATTTGCTGCGCCATAACCATTGCTGAAGCGCATGTCAGAACCAGGATGAGAAAACATTTTGCAGTGAAAAGAATCGGTTTCATAACTATTTAATTTAAATGAAGTATACAATTAATGCAAGATAAACAAGATAGATTCATAACCAGGTTGATTTGTGAACTCATTTATAGCCGGAGCATCTCTTACCTTTATTTTCCTGGTAAAGATATTCATGTACCGTTGTTTACAGTAAATCGAACAATTAAAGAGACTTCTTATCTTACCGTATAACAGTAATGGTGAAACGAAATAGAAATATGCGTTTAACCGCGCTCGTTATTAAGTACTGCTTCAACTTCTTTCTTGATACTTCCGCCGATGTAAAAAGATGTTTTCATTTTCTTATAAGAAAATTTACATACGGCAACAGGAAAAGCCACAAGAGAAAGAACAGCCATATTCTTCCGGCCATAAGATTATAATCCGTGAGCAATGTAGAAAACGATCGTCCGGTAAACAGGCCCAGCGAGAATTCGAAAAGCACTGTTAGCAACACCCACATTCCGCCTGCCAAAAAAGTCTGTTGAATATTTGGGATATGCAAATGCGGAAAAATCAACCAAACATATATGGAACAAAGGATGATCAACGTAATGGTTGACAGTTGATGAGCTCTTAGTTCGTTCATGTGTTTAACAAAAACCAATTGCCTGAAAGTAGCGTTGGCAAAGGCTATTATAATCATCGGAATCCAAAGAATAAAGTACCTGGAAAGCATTCTTAGTCAATAATTGAGATTCGAATTTAAATAAATATTGCCTTAGCTTAAATGACATTGCTCAATGATCATATTGATATTCATCAGTAGATAAACAATTGCTGCTTCAACCGGAAATATAAAAAATGCGAATGTGGTCTTCTCATTCGCATTTAAATAAAAATATTTTTTTATTGCAGCAATATCTGTCACCCCTATTTTCTTCGTAATATGATAAGCAGATAGATAATTACAAATACAGTTGCCATACCGGTGATAGTGAAAGCTGTTGTACTGCCGAAACTATACCACAAAATACCCGTGAGCGAACTGGCAAGCATCGCACAAATACTTTGTAATCCTGCATAAGTTCCGATGGCGGTTGCCACCTCTTTTTTGTTGCTGATATTTGAAATCCATGCTTTCGAAATTCCTTCTGTTGCTGAAGCATATACTCCATATATAAAGAACAGAACAAAAAACCAATAAAAATGTGTGTTTACTGCCATTCCAAAATAAACAATGGCAAACAAAGCAAGTCCGCCAATAAAAATTTTTTTCAATCCGATATTGTCCGCAATAATGCCAACAGGAAATGCAAAAAGCGCATACACCAGGTTATAAAAAATATAAGCACCAATTACCATCGTGTCGCTGAGTCCCGATTGTTTTATTTTCAGCAGCAAAAAAACATCTGAGCTGTTAAACAAGGTAAAGATCAAAAGGCCTGTTACTAATTTCCGGTATTCAGGAGGACTTACTTTCCAATATTTAAGGAATGAGAAAAAGGGTACTGATACTTTAGATGTGCCGGTAATTCCTTTTTTTCTTTTTAAAAAGAAAGTCGAGGTAACGGCCAATAATCCGGGCGCGAAAGCGATTATAAAAAGTGCTTTATAATTTCCGGGATGATAATATAAATAGATCAACGCGAACAAAGGCCCGAGAACCGCACCCAACGTATCCATCGATCGGTGAAAGCCAAATACTTTTCCTTTGGTTTGAGTAGTTGCTTCGTCAGAAAGAATAGCGTCTCTTGCGCCGGTTCTTATTCCTTTTCCTAATCGGTCGATCGTGCGGGAAAAAAATATCCAAAGTGGATACACAAAAAAAGCCAGCATCGGTTTGGAGATGGCGCTTAATGCATAACCCGCTTGTACGAAAGGCACGCGATTTCCGGATAAATCTGATCGTTTTCCAAAATAACCTTTGCTCAATCCTGCAGTGGCTTCTGCAACACCTTCCAATATCCCGATCAACACAACAGAAAAACCGATTGATTTTAAATAAACCGGCATTACAGGGTAAAGCATTTCGCTGGCTGTGTCAGTAAATAAACTGACCAATGATAAAATCCAAACCGTGCGGGAGATATATTTCAAAATTTATTTTGTTTGAAATTAGGAGGTTGTTGGTTCATTTCAAAAACAAAAATAAAACTGAAACGTGCTCAGGTAGTAAAGCAACAAATAATAAGGAATTTTATTTTCCTCAGAGCGCGTCCCTCTCCCGCGGAAGAGGGGTTGGGGTGAGGCTAATCAAATACCACATCCAAATTTCCGCCTCCGGCATCTACTGTTACCGGAATGCCTCCGCCATTTACGGTTCCTTTTATTGCAGCAATATCTGTCACCCCTATTTTCTTCGTAATATGATAAGCAGATAGATAATTACAAATAC